>NZ_JBHSEP010000022.1:0-112501 GCF_042654645.1 Cohnella hongkongensis
TTTAAGCCGTTTCCTCCTCCAAAATTGCCAGTAAAATTTGGATTTTCTTTATTTTCGACAATACCCTCGCAACCTTACTCCCACATGGCTTTAACGATTCATTTTTGATTCAGGTGCGTGGAGCCTGCCGAATCGAAAGATTAAGAGAAAATTAAGGTTATCGAAACCGGAATAGGGTACGCTAGTAAGAGATTCGATCCTGCTAATAGAAAAGAGAACGGGAGTAGAGAACCGGATGAGTGCATGGAATGGGGAAACGGCGGCCGTTCGGACCCGGGCGCGCCCCGAGGGGCGCCGCCGCCGTAGAGGCAGGGCTCTGCTGATCGCTTTGGCGGCCGTCGCGGCCGTCTATATGCTGCTTCAATTCAAGACGATAGAGAGGCTGCTGCCGATCGAATGGTTCAGGCAAGCGCAGCCTGTTACGGGCCTGCATCCGGTCGTTGCCGAGAAGCGGGACGAGCTCGTCGCCAAGAGCCGGGCGATCGGCATCGACGTCGTCATTACCGGAGATTACCGCAGCTCGGAGGAGCAGGACGCTCTGTACCGTCAAGGCCGTACCGAGGAAGGGCAGATCGTCACGCAGGTGAAGGGCGGGGGCTCTTATCACAACTACGGCCTGGCTATCGATTTTGCGCTGAGGATTCCCGGAGGAGACGTCATCTGGGACTTGAAATACGACGGCAACGGCAACGGGCAATCGGATTGGATGGAGGTCGTGGCCATTGCCAAGGAGCTGGGGTTCTCCTGGGGAGGGGACTGGGAGTCGTTCCCGGACTATCCCCATCTGCAGATGGACTTCGGCTATTCGATCGGCGAGCTGCAGCGCGGGTGGCGGCCACCCTCCCGGCCTGAATAGACGGGGCGAAAATCGGGCAAATCATACTTGTCGATCACTCGAGAGGAGCGAAACGAGTATGCCTTTGATTCCGTACGAACCGTTCAGACAGCTGGACCATATGCGGCGCGAGCTGGACCGTTTTTTTCCGGACGATCTGTCTCTGATCAAGACCGGGCTCCATCAGCGGCTCGGCCACTTCAGCGTCGACGTTCACGAGACGGCCGACGAGATCGTCGCCGCATGCGACATCCCGGGTCTGGACAAAAAGGAAGACTTGAGCATCGAGGTCGACCGCGACCGCTTGACCGTAAGCGGAACGTTGAACCGGACGAGCGAGACGAAGGAGGAGCAATTCCACCGTCAGGAGCGTTACACGGGCCGGTTTCACCGCACGATCGGACTTCCGGCGGAGGTCTCTTCCGAAGGCGTGTCGGCGACCTACAGGAACGGCGTGCTGGAAGTGCGCATGCCGAAGCTGAAAGGCGACTCGAAACGGAAGATCGACATTCAGTTTCATTAGCCGCCTCGTCAAAACCGCAAAGAAACCGTACCCTGCCGAGCGGGAAGCCCCGGCAGGGTACGGTTTCTTTGTCATGCCGTCCCTGCGGAAATCGGAGAGCGGCTTAGCCCCCGATCGGGTATAATGGATCTATTCAGAAGAACAGAGGAGGAATGGCCTTGGAGCCATATTCGCAAGGCTCGCAGCATTACGGTTTTACTCCGCCGCCGCCGCATGCGCCCCCGAAGACGAACGGCAAGTCCATCGCGGCGCTCGTGTTGGGAATTCTGGCCGTTTCCGTTCCGTACATCGGTTTCCTGATCGGAATTGTCGCGATCGTATTTGCCTCTCTGGCGCTTAAGGAAATCAGGCAGACGCACGAGCAAGGGAGGGGAATGGCGATTGCCGGTCTCGTCTGCGGGATCGTCGGCACGGCGATCTATGCCTTTCTGTTGCTGCTCTTCCTGCTCGCGTTCGTTACGTTCGCCGAGTGGGGAAGCTCCTTCGTCTACAGCTGAAGCGGCTCGGGCGAGGATCGCGGGCGGTCTCGTCGACCGCCCGGAGGATATCAGGATCAACCCTCGGCGTTAGTTACTTTTTCTTCTCCAGCTCGGCAAGGAAGTAGTCGCGCAGCTCGGCCGTTTTTCTCGGGTCGGTCAGCGGAATTTTGGCGGCGAGTTCGCTTTCCGCGAAGGCCTCCCAGGTTTGCGGCTTCTTCTGGGCAAGCATCGTCCGGACGGCGTTCTTGACCAGCCGGCGCTCCTTCGAATTCGAGAATTGATCCTTGTACTGCTGCTTCAGGCTGAAGTCCAGCTCGGCGAAGATTTTACGGAACACTTCGGAGGTCATGCGGGCGTCGTCCAGCGCGCGGTGGGCGGACCCTTCGGGAACGAGGTTCAGCTCCTGAAGAGCGGCTTCGACGCTGACGTCGTTCGACACTTTTTTGTAGCGCAGGTAGCCCTTCAGCAGATCGAAGTAATGAAGACCTGTCCAGTAGGCTTCGTTTAGCTTGTGCATTCGCGTATCGAACACGATGCGCTTAATGTCCTCGCCGCCCCACGTAACGAGCAGGAACGAGTCGCCGCTTCCGAGCCAGCTCTCGAACTCGGCGATGACGCTGGGGAAGCCCGGAGCCGCGTCGATCTCGTGCTGGGGAATTCCGGTTTTTTTCCTGATAAAAGGGTTCAGCTTGGAGAAGTAGACCGGTTTGACCAGGGACGAGAACTCTCCCGCCGGCTTAAGCGACGAATCGAGACGAACGGCGCCGATCTCGATCACCTCCATCGGCAGATCGCTGGCGAACTTCCGTCCGTTAAATTCGATATCCAGAATAATGTAATCCAATGTGCAACCTCCGCTCTCAGGCTCGTGCTCTCCATTTTACCAAAATCGGGACCGTTTCGCTCGTCTGGCCGGAACGAACCCGGCAGTTCTTATAGGGTATCATGATCATGAAGTTTTGTTGCATGCCTTCCGTCACTCGGAAGAAGCGCAAGGAAAGGGGCAGCGGTTATGAACAGCAAGACGAGGTTCACCAGCAGAGTCGAGACGTATACGAAGTACCGGCCAAGCTATCCTGCGGAAGCGATCGATTACCTGTACGGGGTTGTCGGCTTGAACGAGACGTCGGAGGTGCTGGACGTCGGAGCGGGTACGGGCATTTTCTCCAGATTGCTGCTGGAGAGGGGGAGCCGCGTGACCGCGGTCGAACCGAACGATGCGATGCGGGAGGCCGCGTTGTCCGCGTCCCGGAATCACCCGCGATTCCAAGCTGTGGCCGGCTCAGCCGAGGAGACGGGGGTTCAGGATGCCTCGTACGATTACATCGTGTCCGCCCAGGCGTTCCATTGGTTCGACCGTGCGGCGGCCAAGCGGGAGTTCCGCCGGGTGCTGAAGCCGGGCGGCAAGACGATTCTCGTCTGGAATACGAGATTGAAGGAGGGAACGCCGTTCCTCGAAGGTTACGAGAAGCTGCTTCGCGGACTCGGAACGGATTACGAGCAGGTCAACCACCAGAACATCTCTCGGGAGATGCTGAACGATTTTTTCCGGAAGGACGGGCTGTCGGAGGCGAGATTCGACAATCGCCAAGTGCTTGATTTCGACGGAATTGCCGGGCGGCTCCGGTCGTCGTCTTATACCCCGCAGCCGGGGCATCCCGGCTACGAGCCGATGATGCGCGAGCTCCGGGAGCTGTTCGAACGCACTTCGGAGAACGGGACGGTCAACTTCGACTACGTCACCGAGGTCTATTGGGGCGAGGTATAAGCGAGTTCCGCCAACTGTCGGCGAGTCTCCTGTTTCTTCCCGGACGAGACGGCGAGCGACCTATGGGGGGCAGGCGGGATCGGGGAATTCCTGCCGCGAGTTCCGACTAGACGACTAAGGAGGATGCCAGATGGCTATGGAATGGAATTACTATAACACGTTCATAACGGTGGCTCCGGATTGTCCCGCGGAGAGGGGCGTCGTTCCGCCGGAACGAAAGAACGGCCGAACGAAGCCGAGGATCGAATATGATCTCATCGCCGATCATCCGTATCGATATACACAGGAGGAGCTGCTGTTTCAGACGCATGTCCTGCATAAGCAAATTCCGAACGAGGAGCTGGCGGCGAGGGAGGCCGAGCTGCGAAGAGAGTTTTTCTCCAAGCCGACGGCCTGTATGCGCGCCTCGATGCTTCCGAAGAAATACGGATGGGGACTGCGCTTCGATTCCCAGGGAAAAGTGGCGCTGGTCGCCAGAGAGTCGGCGGAGTACGATCGGCTGACGAGCGGGGGCGAGCCCGGCTTGCGCGTGCTGGCCGCCATGCGCAGCAGCCGGAAGTAGTCTTATGGTTTCCGGCGGTTAGCACAGAAAGTTCCCAGATGCGCTCCCGGCCGTCATCCGCATAAGCGCCGGAATGAACGCTGATGTTCCACCGCTGAAGCTACTTCAACACCATGACGGGGATGCGGGAGTGCAGAATCACGTTATGGCTGACGCTGCCGACCATCAGCTCCCTGAGCGAGCTTAAGCCTCTGCTTCCCATGACGATCAGATCGCAGCCGGCTTCTTCGGCATAGTCGAGAAGAGCCGGCGCCGGCGATCCGGCCAGAATGACGATTTTCGCCTCTGCCGATTCGGAGATTCTCCGGTGCACGCTGTCGATAATCGCTTCTCCGCGCTTCTGAACCTGCTCTTGATAGGATTCGGGCTGAACGAACGTCATGTCTGCAATCAGAACCGGCTCCAGATTGATGACGTGCGCGACGGTGAGCCGGGTTTCCGGGTCCGACCGCACGAAGTCCGCCGCTTTGTCCAGCGCCCTCGCCGACGGATCGGAGCCATCGTACGGAACGAGAATATGGTGAAAAAGCATGCCGAACCTCCTTATCGCGAGCCTGAGCTCGTCAGGGCTTGAGAACGACCTTGATGCAGCCGTCCTCTTTGCCGTTAAACACCCAATAGCCGTACTCCGCGTCGGACAAGCTCAACCGGTGGGTAATGATGTCCGTCGGATCGAGCTTTCCGCTCTTAATCTGCCGATACAGCTCCGGCATGTAGTGGATGACCGGGGCTTGTCCGAGCTTGACCGTAATATTGCGGCTGAACAGATCGCCGAAGGGAAAAGCGTTGTAGTTGAGCCCGTAGACGCCGGTCACCTGGATGGTGCCGCCCTTGCGCACCGTCTTGGCCGCGATCCGGAACGCCCCCAAGCCTCCGCCCTGAAGCTTCAACAGCGTCTCGATTTTCTCGAGCAGCGTCTTCTCCGAATCCAATCCGACGCAATCGATGACGACATCGGCGCCGCCCCCTGTCGCTTCCTGAAGATGACCGACAAGATCGTCGAATTCCTTGAAATTGAACGTTTCCGCCTGATTGGTCTTCCTGGCGTGCTCTAGCCGGTAGGGGACATGATCTACGGCGATGACGCGCTTGGCGCCTTTCTGCCAGGCGAACTTCTGCGTCATTAGGCCCACCGGTCCGCATCCGAGCACGATAACCGTATCGCCGGACTTGACGCCGGCATTGTCCACGCTCCAATAAGCGGTCGGGACCACGTCGGAGAGAAACAATAGCTGCTCGTCCTCCAGCTCCGCGTCTTCCGGCACCTTGAACGGCACGAAATTGCCGTACGGCACCCGCATCAGCTCCGCCTGGCCGCCGGCATAGCCGCCGAACGTTTCCGAATAGCCGAAGTAAGCGCCCACGCCTCCGTGCAGAAATTCGTTGCTGTTGTCGCACTGGCTTTCCAGCTCGTGGGTGCAGTACCAGCAGCGGCCGCAGGCGACGGTGAAGGGAACGATGACGCGGTCGCCTTTTTTGACCCGGGTCACCTCCGGGCCGACCTCCTCGACGATGCCCATCGGTTCGTGCCCGATGACGAAATCCGCGGGCATATTCGGAATTTCCCCGTTCAGAATGTGCAAGTCCGAGCCGCAAATGGCAGTCGTCGTCACGCGGATCAGAACGTCGTCCGGCTTGCGGATGGACGGATCGGGCACCTCTTTCACTTCGACTCTTTTCATTCCTTGATAGGTGAGGGCTTTCATGCGCATTAGGCTCCTTTGCTAAGAGAAGTTTCATCGAAGTAGTGTGCCTATTATTCGAACGGAACATGCCAGCCGATGAGCAAATGTCGGCTCGATTCGAAGCGGCGGCAAGGCGGCGCTCGGAAGAACTATGATATGATATGGTTAGCGTATTTCACTTTGGCGATAAAGAGGTTGATGCCGGATGCATCTGATGTCCGTTGAAAATATATCCAAGAGCTACAGCGACAAGACGTTGTTCGAGAATGTGACGTTCGGCGTGGAGACCGGGGACAAGATCGGCATTATCGGCGTGAACGGCACGGGCAAGTCGACGCTGCTGAAGGTGGTCGCAGGGATCGAGCCTCCCGATTCGGGGCAAGTGTCGATCGGCCGAGCCGTCGTGCTGCGGATGCTGGCCCAGGAGCCGATATTCGGCCCGGAGGAGACTGCGTTGGAGCATGTGCTTGGCGGGGATTCCCCGCAGCTTCGGGCGGTGCGCGACCATGCCGCAGTTCTGGCGGAGCTGGAGCTTCGCCCGGACGACGAACGGCTGCAGGAGCGTCTGATCGCCTCTCACGAGAGAATGGACGAGCTGGGGGCCTGGCAGACGGAGAGCGAAGCGAAGGCCGCGCTGACCAGGCTCGGAATCGACGACGTGCACGGCAAGGTGGCAACGTTCTCCGGCGGTCAGCGAAGACGGGTGGCGATGGCGGCTGCGCTCCTGCAGCCGTCCGATGTGCTGATTCTGGACGAGCCGACGAACCATATCGACAACGACTCCGTCGCCTGGCTCGAGGGGATGCTGCAGAAGCGCAAGGGCGCGCTGCTTATGATCACGCACGACCGGTATTTCCTGGATCGGATCAGCAATCGGGTGATCGAGCTGGATCGGGGCACGGCGTATTTCTACGAGGCCAACTACAGCCGCTATCTGGAGTTGAAGCTGGAGCGGGAGGAACGCGAGGCGGCGTCCGAGGCGAAGCGGCAGAACTTGCTTCGCAACGAGCTGGCGTGGGTTCGCCGCGGCGCGCAAGCCCGTTCGACGAAGCAGAAGGCCCGGCTCGACCGCTTCGAAGCGTTGAAGGAACAGGGGCCCAAGAGCGCGGCAGGCAAGCTGGACGTGTCCGTAGCCTCGACCAGACTCGGCAGAAAGATTCTGGAGATTGAACATCTGCGCAAGAGCGTCGCGGGCCGCGAGCTGATTCGCGATCTGAGCTATATTGCGGTGCCGGGAGACCGCGTAGGCATCGTCGGGCGGAACGGAAGCGGGAAGTCGACGCTGCTCAAGCTGATCGCCGGGAAGCTGCAGCCGGACGGCGGGCGCGTGGAGCTCGGACCGACGGTAAAGCTGGGCTGGTTCAGCCAGGAGCACGAGGAGATGGACGAATCGCTCCGGGTGATGGAATATATCCGCGAGGGAGCGGAGCAGGTGAAGACGGAAGACGGCGCAACCGTCTCCGCAGGACAGATGCTGGAGCGGTTTCTGTTTCCTCCCGCCGTGCAATGGACGGTGATTTCCAAGCTGTCCGGAGGGGAGAAGAGAAGGCTGCAGCTGCTGCGGGTGCTGATGGGCGCACCTAACGTTCTGCTGCTGGACGAGCCGACGAACGATCTTGATATCGCCACGCTGACGGTGCTGGAGGATTATCTGGACGATTTCCCCGGCGTCGTGATCGCGGTGTCGCACGACCGCTATTTCCTGGATCGAACGGTCGACCGGGTTCTCGCGTTCGAGGGCGACGGCGTCGTCACCGAGCATACGGGCAACTATTCCGACTATCAGACCTTCGCCGCCCGGCGTGAGACAGAGGGACCGGGCTCTGCGGCGCCTGCTCCCAAGTCCGGCGCCGAGTCAGCGACGATGGGCGCCCGCGACCGCAATAACCGGCCGACAATAAAAATGTCGTACAAGGACCAGAAGGACTTCGAGCAGATCGACGGCTGGATCGCGGAGACGGAGGAGGCGCTTGCCGTCGTGGCCGCCCGCATGGAGGAAGCCGCCAGCGACTCTGCCCGTCTGCAGGCGCTGCTGGAGGAGCAGACGGCATTGGAGGAGAAGCTTGACGAGCTGCTGGAGCGCTGGACGGAGCTGAACGAGCTGGCCGAACGGATCGCCGCTAGCAAGAACGGGCGGGGGTAAGGCAAGCCGCTGAAGAATTGGGGCGGGACTGCCTTTCCGCAGGGGGTTGAATGGCGGGAAAGCGAATGCGGGGAGGAGGCGTCAGGAGAGAATAAAGGCGTGGAAACCGAAGAGCCGCTATGCCGTATTACAGACAAGATCCGTTAACAAAGGAGGAACAGGAATGAATTGTCCGGTATGTGACGATACTCGCATGAGGGAAGTGGAGAAGAACGGCATCCTCATCGATGTTTGCCCGACATGCAAAGGGGTCTGGCTGGATCGCGGAGAGCTGGAGAAGCTGATGCAGGACGTCAGAGAGGTTCGTCAGGATTACAACCAATGGTATTACGGCAATTCTTCGGGAGCCTATGAGCCGCCCAGAGGCCAGCAGCCGCCTCAGCAGCCTTATCCGCCCCAGCAGTCCTACCCGCCGCAGCAGCCTTATCCGGGGCACGGCCGCTACCCTTACAAGAAAAAGAAGAAAAGCGTCATGGATCTCTTCGGAGATTTGTTCGATTAAGCGTCGTCAGTCGCCAATCGGCGTTCCAGCCAATCGGGAAGTCCCGGTTGGCTTTGTTTTTTTCGGTTCGAATTCGGCATGAACCTGAACGGGACGATGAACTCGAGTGGGCTGCCATGCCGATAATGAACTTGCCCGGCCTCGAGGTGACCGTAACGGTTGCCAGAGCCGCTAATCGTGCCGTTTTCGCAACATGGAGATTATAACGGTTGCAGTCGCCGCTATTTCACCTGAAAACGTGCCGATTCGCTCGATAACTCCAAAATAAGCGCGGTGGCAACCGTTACCGTTTCCTTTTTCGAGAAAACGATCGATTAAGCGCTACTGCAACCGTTAGAAGCTGCCGACAGGATGCGCGCCACCGATCGCATACGAAAGCCCACCAACCTCCGCCAGCCCACCAGCCTCCGCCAGCCCACCAACCTCCGCCAGCCCACCAGCCTCCGCCAGCCCACCAGCCTCCGCCAGCCCACCAAACTACGTCAGCCCACCAACCTCCGCCAGCCCACCAGCCTCCGCCAGCCCACCAGCCTCCGCCAGCCCACCAGCCTCCGCCAGCCCACCAGCCTCCGCCAGCCCACCAGCCTCCGCCAGCCCACCAAACTACGTCAGCCCACCAACCTCCGCCAGCCCACCAGCCTCCGCCAGCCCACCAGCCTCCGCCAGCCCACCAAACTACGTCAGCCCACCAACCTCTGCCAGCCCACCAGCCTCCGCCAGCCTACCAGCCTCCGTTAGCCCACCAGCCCTCCGCTAGCCCACCAGCCCTCCGCTAGCCCACCAGCCTCCGCCAGCCCACCAACCTCCGCCAGCCCACCAGCCCTCCGCTAGCCCATCAGCCCTCCGCTAGCCCACCAGCCTCCGCCAGCCCACCAGCCTCCGCCAGCCCACCAGCCCTCCGCCAACTCACTAACGTAACGATTGCCAGCGCCGCTAATCGTGCCGTTTTCGCAATATGGAGATTGTAACGGTTGCAGTCGCCGCTATTTCACCTGAAAACGTGCCGATTCGCTCGATAACCCCGCGGTGGCAACCGTTAGCTTTTCCTTTTTCGGGAAAACGATCGATTAGGCGCTACTGCAACCGTTAGAAGCTGCCGACAGGATGCGCGCCACCGATCGCATACTAATCAGGCAATCGAAGGCAACCGTTACCGTTTCCTTTTTCGAGAAAACGATCGATTAGGCGCTACTGCATCCGTTAAAAGTGAATTCGGTTCTCCGAAATCAAGCATTTTTCAGCTGGGAATTGCTTATCTTCCATTGACATTATCAGTGAGAACGATTATCATTCATAGCGTAGATGTTTATTGAGAACCGTTTTCAAACATACAAAAGGGTGGATGAGAGCATGTCCCGATTAAGCACAAGTCACTTGTCTTTGGCGTACGGGAGCCGGAGCATCGTGCAGGAGTTGAATTTGCAAGTCCCGGACGGACTGATTACGGCGCTTGTAGGAGCGAACGGATCGGGCAAGTCGACGATTCTGAAATCGATGGCCCGCATTCTAACCCCCGCGAACGGAGGCGTCTATCTGGACGGCAAGCTGATCCACCGTCAGCCAACGAAGGAGGTGGCCAAGAACCTGGCCATCCTGCCCCAGAATCCGACCTCTCCGGAAGGGCTAACCGTTCGCGAGCTCGTATCGTTCGGACGGTATCCGCATCAGAAGGGCTTCGGCATTCTGTCCTCGGAAGACAATCGCATGATCGACTGGGCTCTGCAGGCGACGGGAATGTCGATGTTCGCCAACCGTCCCGTCGACCATCTGTCGGGCGGCCAGCGCCAGAGGGCCTGGATCGCCATGGCTCTGGCGCAAGGAACGGAAGTGCTTCTGCTCGACGAGCCGACGACGTTCCTGGACATGGCGCACCAGATGGAAGTCATGATCTTGCTGGAGAAGCTGAACAAGGAACAGAAGCGTACGATTATCATGGTCGTTCACGATCTGAACCATGCGGCGAGATACGCCCAGCATCTCGTCGCCTTGAAGAACGGCACGGTTCTGTACGAAGGCAAGCCGGAAATCGTCATGACGTCGCAGATGCTTCGGGATGTGTTCAATATCGACGCCGACGTCATTCCCGACCCTCGTACGGGGGCTCCGATGTGCCTGCCGTACGGATTGGCGGAAGAGCCGGCGGCTAGCCTGGCAGGCGAAGCGGAGCAGGTGGAATACGAGGACCGCAGAGTTCAAGCGATGGCGTAAAACAATCGAATAGTTGTGAGTTCTTACAGTTCACACCCTTCCTGCCGATTGCTAGAATATAGAAAACGGAGGAGGGGTGTTTCTTGTTCGTGGATCCAACCAACAGGGAGAATAAGCTGTCGTCTGTCATCGATAACGTAGGCTCCGTCGTCGTCGGGAAAGATCGGGTGCTGGAGCAGCTCCTGATCGCGCTGCTGGCGTCGGGGCACGTCATTCTGGAAGACGTGCCCGGCACGGGAAAGACGCTGCTGGCCAAGTCGCTGGCTCGTTCGCTTGCCTGCCAGATGAAGCGCATTCAATTTACGGCCGATCTGCTGCCCTCGGACGTCACGGGGATCAACGTCTATAACCGGCAAACCTCGCAGTTCGAGCTGCGGCAGGGGCCGGTATTCACGAACATCTTGCTGGCGGACGAGTTGAACCGGGCGACTCCCCGCACCCAGTCCAGTCTTCTGGAATGCATGGAGGAGCGTCAGGTTACGATCGACGGGGTCACCCATCCGCTCGAGCTTCCTTTTCTCGTTGTCGCTACGCAGAACCCGATCGATAACCACGGGACGTTCCCGCTGCCGGAAGCCCAGTTGGACCGGTTTATGCTGTGCGTCTCGATGGGGTATCCGACGAACGGCGAGGAGCTGGCGATATTGAGGCGATTTACGGCCGGCAATCCGCTGGACGAGCTGCAGCCGGTCTTGAGTCGGGAGGAGATCCGGGAGCTGCAGGCGGAGGTGCCGAAGGTCCATGTCTCCGACGCTGTCTACGAATACTTGCTGGCCATCGTGGCAGCCACGCGCAGCCACCCGGACATCTCGTTCGGAGTCAGCCCGCGGGGCAGCTTGCAGCTGCTTAAGGCGGCTCAGGCTCGCGCGCTGCTGCACGGGCGAGACTACGCGCTGCCCGATGACGTGAAGGCGCTCGTTCATCCCGTACTCGCGCATCGATTGATTCTGAAGGATACGTTCAGAGGCGAGGCGAACCGGGCCCATCCGCTGCTGGACAGTCTGTTGGTGGACGTTCCCGTTCCGACGGAAGCCGCGTTGGAGTCAAGATAAAGATGGCGGCGATCGTCTGGATCGTGCTGCTGATGCTCGTTCTCTATTCGGCGCAACGGCTCGTATTTAATTGGACGGGGTTCCGGGCGCTGTCGTACGACAGATCGTTCAGCGCCCTTCGGGTTCATGCGGGACAGTCGGTATGGATGAAAGAGACGATCGCGAATCGCAAGCGAATGCCGATTCCTTGGCTTCGCGTGGAGGCGATGCTTCCGGCCCAGCTGGTCTTCAAGCATCGCGAAGCGGATATGTCGATTCGCAGCGGAGATCGGCTTCAGAACCATGCCAGCCTGTTCAGCGTTCCGTCCTATACGGAAATCGTGCGCAAGCACGAGATCTTATGTCCCAGCAGAGGCAAATACCGGGTCGACAGCTATACGATTACATTGGGCGATTGGATCGGATTTCCCGGCAAGTCGACTAGGCGGGAGGCCGGTTGCGAGCTGGTCGTGTATCCTGCGATCCGGGACATCCGAGATTTTCCGCTGGACGCGCGGAAGTATCTTCAGAGCGTCCGAAGCATGGCGAGTCCGATTATGGAGGATCACCCGTACGTCGCGGGAATTCGGCCTTACCGGGAGGGAGATTCCTTCCGGATGGTGAACTGGAGCGCGACGGCCAAGACAGGACAGCTGCTCGTTCATAAGCGGGAAAGCATGAGGGACAACGATCTGACCCTTATTCTGAACGCCGAGCTGCTGGATCATGAGCATAACCGCCGCATTAGCGCCGAGCAGTTCGAAGACGCGCTCAGCTATGCGGCCTCGGCTGCGAATTACGTCATTTCGGGCGGAGGCAAAGCGGGGTTTATTTTTAACGGAATGCGAGGAGAAGGAGCGACCGGCGCCTACCGCGCGCCGGCCAGGGCGGGAGCCGCCCATATGGACGGCCTTCTGGAAGCGATGGCCGATTTCCGCCCCGTTACGGCTCTCGGACTTTCCTATCTGCTGGAGCAGCTGCTCGAGGAGCGGGCCGTCGGGGTGAACTACATGCTCATCTCGGCGTTTCTCGACGCGAAGCAGGAGAACCTGATCGGCCGGCTCAAAAGTCAGGGCAATACGGTTCAGGTGCTGCTCATCGGGAAAGGAGGCGAGCGATAATGGCGGGAAGACTCGGGCTAAGGGCGTTGGCCGAATGGTTGCTGTGGCTTCCGCTGACGCTCATTTTCTCTGCGAATATGGGGGGAGCGGGCAAGGCCGGGCTGGCTGCCGGCGTGCTGCTGTGCGCCGCCTTGGGGCTTGGTCTGAACGGACTGCCGGCGCTGTGGCGAAGACTCGTTCTGATCGCGGCGGCCGTCGCGCTGACCGCGGCGGGGATCGCCCGGTTCGCGGACCATCTTCCGATGCTTGTCTGGCTGTGCGTCGTTCTCTGGCGAGGAAGATTTGTCCGGTTCGGTTACGGGCAATTCGGGTTGGCCTTCGGCGTATGCTGCTTGGTTCTGTTTGCGATTTCTCTGAACGAGGCATGGTTGGGCTACCGCACAGCCGTGATCGCGCTCGCCGTCTTCTGGATGATCGGCTGGTTCGCGGCCCTGAATCGAAGCCTGATCGATCGAGCCGGCCTCGACAACGGAATTGTAACTCGGCCGGTGCTGCAATCCAGCCGCAAGTACGCTCTCTTATTCGCGGGCGTCGGAGTGCTGGCGATCGCGCTGACCGTCGGTTACGGGGAGAAGCTGCTTACTCCGCGGGAGATAGCCGTTCCGAGCCCGCGATGGATCGAGCCGGAGCAGCTGATCCCGCCGCCTCAACAGATGAACAGCCCGCTAGAGGGGCTGTTGCAGGAGGACAAAGGCAAGCCGTCTCCGATCTGGGACTACCTGTTCTGGGGCATGGCCGCTTTGGCGGCTATCGGCTTTCTCTGGTTCGTCAGATGGCTGTGGAAGGAAAGAACCTGGACGTGGCGCAGCCTGCTGGCCAAAGTTCGGGACTGGTTCGTGAGAGAGCGGCGGACGGAAAAACTGCCCTACGTGGAGGAACGGCGCAGCTTGCGGAAGGAGAAGAAGCCCGGCCAGGGTCTCTTCGGCTCGCGGTTTCGCAGGCCCCGCGCCCGACTGGAATGGGAGAGGCTCAGCAACGCGGAGAAGGTTCGGAGATTGTACGAGGAAGCGGTGGCGGAGGGCATCCGGCAGGGCTATGCTTTCGTGCCGGCCGATACGCCCGGCGAGACGCTCGCCAAGCTGGAGAGCTGGCAAGCGTCTCGCGGTCCGGCGAAGGACAAGGAGCGTCAGGCGGCTTACTGGAGCTGGTTCAGCCGCGTACGGAGCCTGCTTGCCGGCTTGTACGGAAGAGCCCGGTACAGCCCGCACGACATTGCCGCCGAGGAAGTGGAGGAGCTGCGGAAGGGCTTGTCTTAAACCCGTCCCGAGGCATTCCTCTTGGTGATTCAGAAAGGATAAAATACGCTATCCTGATCTGAATCACCTCCGGCATCAACGTTGTCCCGCCGATCCTAAGTGCGGCGTAAGCCGTTTATGCTTGTCTTCTCGCAGCGTTTGCAGTTCGCGGGGGTTCTTCCCCCCCCCAATCAGAATCGATGAAATCCTGCGAATGGCTGAGCATTCGTGAGAGAAACCCTTAAATACGAGGGATGTTGTCAGGTTAAGCAAACGGTCAACAAGCGGCCTTGCAGGAATCGTCCCAGTTGTCGGCGGAGCCCCGAAGGTCATCGCGTACAAGGCCAACTCGTGCCAATCCACGCCAACCTATGCCAGCTCGCGCCAACCACCACGTCAACCCCCGCCAGTCCAGACCAACCTACGCACTCCGCGAACCCCCGCCAGTCCAGGCCCACACACACCAACCCCGCGAGCCCCCGCCAGCCCACTAACGTAACGGTTGCCAGCGCCGCTAATTGTGCCATTTTCGCAGTACGGAGGTTGTAACGGTTGCAGCAGCGGCTATTTCCGCCGAAACCGCGCCGTTTCGCTCGATACCCCCAAAATAAGCGCGGTGGCAACCGTTAGCTTTTCCTTTTTCGGGAAAACGATCGATTAAGCGCCACTGCAACCGTTAGACGTTGCCGGCAGGAAGCCCGCCATGCCGCCGATCGCATACGACAACGGCTTAACCTGACAACATTCCCCCCCCCCCGCCTGCCTGTTCTTATGACAGACCTCGGTCACAGACGAGCTCGAAGGGTCTTTTCCACGACCTGCAGAATTCGGGGGCTGCCAGCGGTCAGCGCCAAAAAAGCGTCCCTTCTCATTGAGACGGCGACCGAAGGGCCGAGAGTCCGAACTGTAGCGGTTCTCGCAACGCCCTTCAGCAAGGCAATCTCCCCGAAATGATCCCCATCCTGCAGAACCGCCACTCTCTGTGCCTCGCCGCCCGCGCTCCTTTTGACGATCTCAAAGCTGCCTCGGACGATCAGATAGAATTTGTCGCCGGTTTCTCCCTCGCGCACGACGACGGCGCCTTCCGGATACGTCTCCGTCGCGAACAACCCGGCCAGCTCGCGCAGCTGCTCAGGCTCGACGTCCTTGAAGAAGGGCAGCCTGGCGAGCCGTTCCTCGTCGACGCTGGCGTGCAGGCCGTCCTGCGACAGAAGAAAGCCGTGCTGCTTGTCCCACATTTCTCGATACAGTCCGGCCTGTCGAATCAGCTCGTCGTGAGAGCCGGATTCGACGACCCGTCCGTCGTTGAACACGAAAATCAGATCCGCGTGAACGACGGAATCGAGCCGGTGAGTAACCGAGACGATCGTACGTCCTTCGCGGAGATGCCGAAGAGTCTCGTTGATGCCGGCTTCGGCCGCCGGGTCGAGCGCGGACGTGATCTCGTCCAGCAGCAGAAGCTCGGAGTTCTTCAACAGCGCTCTAGCGATCGAGATGCGCTGGCGCTGGCCGCCGGACAGCGAAGCTCCCTCTTGATGGACAGGCGTGTCGTAGCCGTCCGGCCAGCCGGCGATCGTCTCGTGTATGCGGGCGAGCTTCGCCGCTTCGATCATCTCCGCCTCGCCTGCGTCCGGCCTCGCCAGAAGCAGGTTGTCCCGGATCGTCGTGTTGAACAGGAACGGTTCCTGGAGAACGACGGCCGACCTCTGCCGCAAGGAAGCTTCCGCTACTTCGCGCAAATCCTGTCCGTCGATCGACACCTTCCCTTCCTTCGGATCGTAGAACCTGGCCAACAGCTGAAGCGCCGTACTCTTGCCGGAGCCGCTCGGCCCGACGAACGCCGCATAGCTTCCGGCCGGAATGCGCAGACTGACCGCTTTGAGCTGGTCGCTGTCCTCGGCATACCCGAACGTCACGTTCTCCATCCGCAGCTCTCCGGCAATCGGAGGAAGCTCGAGCGGTTGAGCGGCCTCGCGCACTTCCGGAACGTAGTCGAGAATTTCTCCGATCCGCTTAAAGCTGCTACCGGAATCGATCAGGTTAGGAATGAGCAGCGTCAGGTTGGAAGCCGCTTGCCCGGCGCTCATGAACAGGGTGAAGAAGGCCATAAACCCGCCGATCGACAGCTGGTCCCGGAAGATCAAGTAGCCCCCGAACCCGATCATGGAGCCGTTAAGCAGCAGCAGGACGGTTAGCGGCAGACGCTCCAGCAGAGCGTTCGTGAAGTGCATCTTCAAGCCGAGCGTCAGCATCGACTGAATATGGGAGCGAGCCCGTTCGAGCAGCAGGCTTTGTCTGTGATAGGCTCTAACGGTTCGATGCCCTTTGACCGTCTCGTCGATCAGGTTCGAGAATCGCTCCTGCGCTTCCTTATACCGGAGATTGGCCGCTTCCGCGCGGTGCTGAAGCAGTCTGGGGCCGATCAGCATCAGCAGCGAACCGGCGACCATGACCAGCGTCAGCTTTCACTCGATGAGGAGCAGCATCGCGAGGCCGAGGAGGACGCTTAAGGCTTCCTTCAGGAAAAAGGGAAAAGCGAAGGTCGCCACCCGTTCCACGGAGGCCATATCGGAGGAAAAGCGGGCCACGAGATCGCCGACCCGGTAACGCTGGAAGAACGGAGCGGATTGCTTCTGGATGTGACGGTACAATTCGGTACGCAGTCTCTGCACGACCCGGCCGCTCAGCTGGTTCAGGGCGAATTCTCCCGCCAAGCCCGCCGCGACGCTCAGCAGCCCCCCGCAGAGCAGCAGCGCGAAGATCCAGTAGAACGCCTGAACGTCCTTCGGCCCGAAAGCTTCGTCGATTAAATATTTCAGGCTTATGGGGGAAGCGACCGCATAAGCGACCTCGAGGAGCAGACCGGTCAGGAAGAGGGCGAGCAGCGTCTTGAGCCCGGCGCAATGTCTCGTCATGGTCCGAATCAAACGCAAATCGATCGCCTGCCTTATGTATTGAACGCTATTGTCTCTTTAATCATAGAGAGGGAGAGGACAAAATACTACCCTTAATTTTCCGAAAGCGGCAAGTCGGCGGAGACGCCCCGTATAACGGCTCGGGGGAAAGGCGTTCGCGGGAGAGCCCTTGCACGGGGGATGAACATCGGATAACCTAAGTAATTAATCATCCTACCCGGGGAGGCGACCGTTTTGGCTTACGGATCATCCGAGGGCGGCTCGGGGAGCGGCTCTCCGCTCCTGAGGCGAATTTCGCTCAAAAATCGTCTGCTTGCCGCTTTTCTCATCACCTCCTTGCTCCCCGTCGTCTTCGTCGCGCTGTATTCCAACATGAAATACGAGGCGTCCATTACGAACAAAATCAGCGCGTCCTCGCAGCAGATTCTGTCCGAGCTGACCCAGAACATGACCCGGGAGCTCGAGCAGTACGAGACGCTCAGCGAGACGATTATTATTAACAAGTCCATCCAGGGCGGCCTGCCCAAGTTTCACCTAATGAGCGACTACGAGAAGAACGGGCTGCGGACGCAGATCAACGAGGAACTGGGGCAGCAGATTTTTCGCCTCAGCAATTTGACGAACGTCGTCATCTTAACGAACGACGGGCAGACGATCTTCGATCTCGGCTTCGAATGGTATCCCGAGCTGCAGCTGGACCAGCTGACGAACGCCGTGAACGGATCTCCCGGCAACGCCTACTGGTCGTATATGCGCTCCAACCGGGGAGCGAACCGGATCGTGCTCAGCCGCGCGGTATTCGCCGAAGACAATCTGAACGAGAGACTCGGCTACGTCATGATTCTGATCGACGAGAAGGTGCTGACTCGCAATACTTACGGACAGGTCGATCTGGGCGAGGGCAGCACGATCTATATTGCGGACTCGGAGGGCACGGTCGTCTCGTCCGTGTCGCCCGACATCCCGCACGGCTCGGCGTTCGAGAAAAACGAAGTATTCGACCGCGTGAAAGGAGAAAATAAAAACGAAGCGTTCTACGCGAACGTCGGCGGACGGAAAACGCTGGCCGTCAGCTCGTATCTTCGCGCCGCGGATTGGCATTTGATCGGGCTCGTTCCCCACTCCTTCCTCGTGTCGGAGCTGAAGGAGATGCGGGGCAACATCGTTCTCTTCTGTCTGGCGACTCTCCTGCTCTCGGGCGCGCTGGCGATGTGGATCTACTTCAGCATTCACAGCCCGATGAGATCGCTGCTGCAGTACGCCAACCAGATTCGAATGGGCCAGCTGGAGACGAAGATCGGGCGATCGTATCCCGACGAGATGGGCAAGCTGACGGAGACGATCGACCGGATGGTGGAGCAGCTTAAGCGGCTCATTTTCCAAGTCGAATCCGAGCAGCAGGCGAAGCGGGAGGCCGAGCTGAAAATGCTACAGGCGCAGATCAATCCCCACTTCCTGTTCAATACGCTGAATTCGCTCAAGTGGAGCGCCATGATGAGCGGCAACGAGTCGGTGAAGATGGGGATCGAATCGCTGTCCGAGCTGCTTCGCAACACGATTCTCGTCAAGGAGGAGCTGATTCCTCTGGAGGCCGAGATCGCGAATTTGCTCCATTACGCGACAATTCAGCGTATCCGTTACGGAGATTCCTTTAAGCTGAGCTTCGCGATGAGCGACGGTGAGCTGTACGCCTGCCTGGTTCCGAAGTTTATTCTGCAGCCGATCGTGGAGAACTCCATCCTGCATGCGGGGACGGAGGACGGCCGCAGAGTGGGCATCCAGGTCGAAGGGATCAAGGAGGGCAAGCTGCTGAAGCTCGTGATCTCCGACGACGGCAAGGGCTTCGACATGGACGACGTCAGCGCCCGCAAATCCTCTTCCCATGCGAAGCTGTCGGGCATCGGAATCGGCAACGTCGACGAGCGCATTCGCATCCACTTCGGGCCGGCCTACGGGCTGAAGACCCGGAGCGCTCCGAACGAAGGAACGGAGACGGTCATTACGCTGCCGATCGTGGCGAAGGAGGAACGCAGCGATGTATAAAGTGGTCATCGTCGACGACGAGATGATCGTCCGCCATGCGGTCAAGACGCTGATCCGCTGGGAGGAAAGCCGCTTCGAATATGCGGGAGCGGCAGCCAGCGGGGCGTCCGCGCTGGAGCTTGTCCGCGAGACGGGAGCGGACATCGTCATTACCGACATCAAGATGCCGGAAATGGACGGACTGGAGCTGATTAAGCGGTTGACGGCGGAGGGCTTCGACGGCGAGGTGCTGGTGCTCAGCAATTACAACGACTTCGAGCTTGTGCGAGAAGCGCTGAAATGCGGCGCGCACGACTATATGCTGAAGCTGACGCTTAAAACGGAGAGCTTCATGGAGACGCTCGAGGAGATGGCCGCCAAGCTGGACGGCAGAAGAGGGCAGAGCGACGGAGAGCCGTCTGATCCCGCTTCCCGGACCGGGGCTCCCCACCGGCTGACCGAGCTGCTGCGGGAGATGGACGCCGCTTCCTCGAGCTCGTCGCCGTGGCGCGGAGAACGGGTGCTGGAGCCGGGCCAGCGGGCGTACGCTTTCGTCGTCGTTCTCCGGAACGACGAGCAGAATCTTCGCCGGGCCGGAGCGTTCCAGGACGCGCTGGACAAGCTGGCCGACGGCCTCTTTACCGGGAGCCGCTGGTCGCGCGCGATACGCACCGACGCGCTGCGCTTCCTGCTCGTCGTCGCCTACTCCGCCGAAACGGCCGAGGTCAATCCGCAGGAATTGGCGCGGAGGCTGGCCAGTCTGGCCTCGATGTATTACAGCGTACAGATCAGCGTCGTCTACGCGCGCTGCGCTTCGGACGAGGAGTCGCTGGCTCTGGAGATGGCGCGCTGCCGGCAGGCGGAGGGGCTGCTCTTCTATTCGCTGCCGACGCTGGGCACCCTGTCCAATCGCGTGACGGCCAACGAGGAGGACGCCCGCTTCCGGGCGGCGGAAGCTGCATTGAGAGACAGCTTGCGCAAGCCTGTCGCGGGAGCGATCGATCTGTGGACGGAAAGCGCGCTGAACCTGGTCGACGTGGCGGCGGAGCAGCGCGTCCATCCTCGCGCGTTAAAGCGGGCGCTCAGCGGGGGCGTCTGGAGTCTGGCCAGCGCGAAAGCGCTCGGCGTCGGACGCGAATGGGACGAGAAGCCCTGGCTGGAGAAGGTGGAGGAGGCGGAAACCGACTCCCAGCTCAAGGAGACGATCCGCGAGCTGGGCGAAGAAGCCGCGTCCGACGCAGCCGGGACGCGCGCTGCCAGAACGGTCGCGCGCGAAGAGGTGCGCCAGGCGATCCGGTATTTGGAGGAGCACTACCCGCATCGGGTCGCGATCGCCGATATCGCGGCCCAGGTCGGCTTATCCGAGCCGTATCTGTGTCAGGTGTTCAAAGCCGACACCGGTCTGAGCATCCTCACGTATTTGAACGAAATCCGCATGACGAAGGCGTACGAGCTGCTGGCCTCCGGCCAATATTTGGTCAAGCAGGCGGCGCTGGAGGTCGGCATCCCCGATCCGTTCTATTTCAACCGTCTGTTCCGCAAACGCTTCGGAATCGCTCCCAAGAACGTGAAGGCGCACTGAGGGGCTTCCGACCTGTAGGATTTTAAGATGGCGAATCTCAAGATCGTCCAGCTTTCCTTCGATCCCGTTGCCCGCCGGGATTAAAATCGTCCATGAAGTTCATGCGTTTTGTCGATATGGCCGGCCGCCCCGCGCGCTTATAATGAGACCAACACAGGCTAAGGGGGTCATGAAATGAAAACAAAGAAATGGGTCACGACGGTCGCCGCTTCGGTCGTGGCGATGTCCGTATTGGCAGGCTGCGGCTCGGGCAACAACGGCGGGTCGAACGAAGCGTCACCGTCGGCCGCCTCTCCGTCCGCATCCGCGTCCAGCCCTTCCGAGGGCGGCAAGCAGTTCGAGAACATGGAGCTGAACGTGGCCGTGTTCCAGGGCGGTTACGGCCGCGAGTATTGGGACACGATCGCCGAAGACTTCATGCAGGACTATCCGGGCACGAAGATCAACATTACGGCCAGCCCGAAAATCGCCGAGCTTGTCCGGCCGAAGATCGTCGCCGGCAATCCGCCCGACTTCATGTACATTTCGGGCAGCGACAATACGCCGATTCTGAACGGACTGATCAAGGATAAAGCGCTGCTCGACCTGACCGACGTCTTTAACGAGCCTTCGGAAGAAGGCGGAGCGCCGCTGAAGGACAAAATCCTTCCGGGCGTGCTGGAGTCCCGTTCCAGTTCTCCGTATGGAGACGGCAAAGTCTATCTTGCTCCTTACAACTTCGGCGTAATGGGCTTGTGGTACAACAAGACGCTGTTCGACGAGAAAGGCATTCCCGTACCGAAGACTTGGGACGAATGGTTCGCTCTGAACGCTACGGCGAAGGACAACGGACGCGCCCTCTTCACGTACCAAGGCCTGTACCCGGGCTATCTGGAAGAGATGATCGTTCCGTCGATCTACAGCGTCGGCGGGCAGGAAGCGCTCGATCAGTTCTACAATCTCGATCCCGAGTTCTGGAAGAGCGATACGTTCAAGCAAGTATGGGGACTGATGGAGCGGATCGCGAACGAGGACAACGCTCTGATGAAGGGCACGATCGCGCTGAACCATACCCAATCCCAGACCGCCTTCATGCAGGGCAAGGCGATGTTCATCCCGAACGGCACTTGGTTCGAGGACGAGATGAAGGACGCTCCTCGCGAGGACGGCTTCCAGTTCGGCTTCCTCGGCGCTCCCGCCTTCACGGCTGATAAGCCGGCGATGGCGATGACGAACGTGGAGCAGATGGTTATTCCGGCAAAAGCGAAAAATCCGGAGCTGGCCAAGGAATTCCTGAAGTATCTGTATACCGACAAGAGCGTGAAGCTGAACGCGGAGAAGTCCAAAGGCGTGCTCGCCGTCAAAGGCGCTCCGGACATGGCGAAGGAGTTTATCTCGGAGTCGACCTACAACGTGTACAAAGCGGTTGACGAAGGCATCGTAACGGTCAACGGAGCGTTCCAATCCGTGGCCAAAGGCAGCAAGTACAATCCGAGCGACGAAATCTTCAAACCGATCTCTTCGATTATGAACAAGCAAATGACCGTGGAAGAGTATGGCGCCAAGATGTACGACATTTTCACCGATATTCAGAAGGAATTGGAGCAAAACGGAGCGCAAGAATAAAGTCTCATCATCCCGGAAGCCTGCCGCGCGTTTGGATGAACCCGGCAGGCTTCCTGCATCTTAAGAGGCGGAAAGGATCGTTGAGATCATGAATATGAAAACAAGAAGGGGATTGTTCATCGCGGTCTGCTTGCTTCCGGGGCTGGCGTTGTTTCTCCTGTTCAAAGTCTATCCGACGATACAGATTTTTCACAAATCGCTTTATTTATGGACCGGCGTAGGCGACGAGCCGAAGTTCATCGGGCTGCAGAACTTCGTCGATATGTTCCGGGACGACGTCTTCCTGCTCTCTCTGCGCAACACCGGCTTCCTCATGCTGATCGTTCCCGTTCTGACGCTGCTGATCGCGCTGGTCAACGCCTCTCTGCTTACGCAATCCAAGCTGAAGGAAAGAGGCTTCTACCGGACGGTTTTCTTCTTTCCGAGCATTCTGTCGTTCGTCGTCATCGCGATCCTGTGGTCGTTCATCTACCATCCGACTATGGGCTTCGTCAACTCCGGGCTGGAGCTGCTCGGGCTTGGAGAATGGGCGATGGCGTGGCTGGGCGACGAACGGACGGTGCTGTGGGCGCTCGCGGTTACGCTCATCTGGCAGGCGGCGGGCTACTACATGGTCATGTATATGGCGGGCATTGACGGCATCTCTCCGGACCTGTACGAAGCGGCCGGGTTGGACGGGGCCACTCGCGTCCAGCAGTTTTTTCACATTACGATTCCGATGCTGTGGGAGATTATTCGCGTGACGATCATCTTCAGCATCAACGGGGTGCTGACGATCAGCTTCGTCATCGTGTCGGTCATGACCGCCGGCGGGCCCAATCGCCATTCCGAGGTCGTGATGACCTATCTGTACAGCCAGGCGTTCACGAATTCCAACTTCGGCTACGCGATGGCGATCGGCGTATTCATCTTCATCATCTCGCTGCTGCTCGCGCTGATCAGCAACAAATTGACCGAGAGGGGGTCGCACTGACATGTCGGCTTATTCCGCATCGTTGCAGCCGGGCCGAAAGTCGCCCGGCGGAGCTGTCGGGAGACTGCTCGTCCGCCTGTTTCTAATCGTGCAGGCGCTGATTGTCGTGTATCCGCTGCTCTGGAACGTCATCGCCTCGCTGAAAACGAACGCCGAGGTGATGGAGAGCCCGTGGACCCTGCCGCAGAGCCTGAACTGGGACAACTACGTCCGGGCGTTCACGACGGCCAAGATCGGCGATTATATGCTGAACTCGGTGATCGTCGTGGCGATGTCGATGGCGGTGCTGCTGCTGGCGGCCATCCCGACGGCCTACGTGCTCGGAAGGATGAGATTCCGCGGTCGCTCCTTCCTGACCAATTTCTACATGGCCGGCCTGTTTATCGGCGGCGTCTATATTATTGTTCCGCTGTTCATCATGATGAACGACCTGAGCATGCTGGATAACCGCTTCTGGCTGAGCGCCGTATACGCGACGGGCAGCCTGCCGTTCTCCGTCTTTCTGCTGACCGGGTTTATGAAGTCGATCCCTCACGATTTCGAGGAGGCGGCGATGATCGACGGCTGCGGCTACTTCGGCACGCTGTTCAAGGTCATTATGCCGATGGCCCGGCCGGGCATTATTACGCTGATCGTCTTCAGCTTCTTCGACTTCTGGAACGAATACGTGCTGGCGATGACGTTCATTACCGACGACGCCAAGAAGACGATTCCGATCGGCCTGTCGAACCTGATGCAGATTCAGCAGTACGCGACCGATTGGGGCTCGCTGTTCGCCGGTCTCGTTATCGTCCTCGTGCCTACGATCGTCATCTATGCGCTGCTGCAGAAGAAGCTGACGGAAGGCATGATGCTCGGCGGGGTGAAAGGATAATCCCCGGCGCGCAGAGAAAGATTGGGAGAAGATCTTGCATAGGAGAGGAGCTGTCGATCCCGTGGCGACGTTCGGCATTCAAGGAAACGATTTTGTATACGAGGGCAAGCCGATCCGGATTTTGTCCGGGGCGATCCACTATTTCCGCGTCGTGCCGGAATATTGGGAGGATCGTCTGCTGAAGCTGAAGGCATGCGGCTTCAATACGGTGGAAACTTATGTGCCGTGGAACGTTCACGAGCCGACGCCCGGACAGTTCGTCTTCGAAGGCTTGGCGGACGTGGAACGATTCGTCCGGCTGGCCGGAGAGACGGGCCTTCACGTCATCGTGAGGCCGAGCCCGTATATCTGCGCGGAGTGGGAGTTCGGCGGCTTGCCGGCGTGGCTGCTCGAGGACGCCAACCTTCGGCTTCGCTGCTTCGACGAGGCCTACCTGGCCAAGGTGGACGCCTACTTCGACGAACTGCTGCCGCGGTTCAAGCCGCTGCTCTGCACGAACGGCGGACCGATCGTCGCGATGCAGATCGAGAACGAGTACGGCAGCTACGGCAACGACAAGGCGTATTTGGAGTACATCCGGGACGGGATGAAGAAACGCGGCATGGACGTGCTGCTGTTTACTTCCGACGGTCCGGAGGATCATATGCTGCAGGGCGGCATGATCGACGGCGTGCTCGAGACGGTCAACTTCGGCTCCCGGGCGGCGGAGGCGTTCCGCAAGCTGCGGGAATACCAGCCGGAAGGACCGCTCATGTGCACGGAATTCTGGAACGGCTGGTTCGATCATTGGATGGAGGAGCATCAGTCCCGTCCGGCCGCCGACGTCGCCGAGGCGCTGGAGGAGATGCTTCGGGAGGGCGCCTCGGTTAACTTCTACATGTTCCACGGCGGCACGAACTTCGGGTTCTATAACGGAGCGAATCACATCAAGCGCTACGAGCCGACGGTCAACAGCTACGACTACGATACGCTGCTGGACGAATCCGGCGAGCCGACGGAGAAATTCTGGGCGGTGCGCCGGGTGCTGGAGCGGTACGCGGAGCTGCCGGAGGCGAAGCTGCCCGCGCCGATTCCGAAACGGGCGTACGGAGAAGTGCGGCTGGAGGAGACGGCCGATCTGTTCCGTCAGCTGGATCGGCTGTCTTCCCCGGTGCGCCGGGCGGCGCCCGAGCCGATGGAGAAAGTCGGCCAGGCTTACGGCTTCATTCTGTATTCGACGCGCGTCACCGGTCCGCGGTCGGGGATGAGCCTGATCTTGCAGGAGGTGCGGGACCGGGCGCTGGTATTCGCGGACGGCAAGCACGTCGGCACGGTGGAGAGGTGGAATCCGGTCGAGCTGCCGCTGGAGGTTCCGGCGGAAGGGCTGCGGCTGGACATTCTCGTGGAAAATATGGGACGGGTCAATTACGGGCCTCTCATGCGCGACCCGAAAGGGATTACGGAAGGCGTACGGCTGGGCAATCAGTTTCTGTACGACTGGACGATTCGTCCGCTGCCGCTGGATTCTCTGGCGGGGCTGGAGTTCGATTCGGCAGGCGAGGGGCAGGACGAAGCCGGTCGGGCGTCGGGATCGGCGTCCGAGACCGGGCATCCAACGTTCTACCGCGGCACGTTCCGGGTGGAGGAGCGCTCCGACACGTTCGTTCGCTTCGACGGCTGGACGAAGGGCGTCGCTTTCCTGAACGGGTTTAATCTGGGACGGTACTGGGAGGTCGGGCCGACGCGAACGCTGTACGTCCCCGCGCCGCTGCTGCGCGAAGGGGAGAACGAGCTGATCGTGTTTGAGCTGCACGGGACGTCGGCGCCGGTCGTTCGTCTGACAGATAAGGCGGATCTGGGCTAAGCGGAAGAGCCGGCCGCTTGTTGGGCGGCCATGGGCGAAGCCGTGAACTCGGAACGGAGAAAGGAAGGACAATCGAGCGGCGCAACAGAGAACGGAGGGACGACGGAATGGGAGTAACGGTACGGGAAGCCGCAACGATCGCGCCTTCGCCTCGCCAGCTGGCGTGGCAGGAGCTGGAGTTTTACGCATTTATTCATTTTACGGTCAACACGTTCACCGATCGGGAGTGGGGACTCGGGGACGAGAGTCCTTCCGTGTTTCAGCCGACCGGGCTGGACGCCGGGCAGTGGGTCGAGGCTTGCCTCGCCGCAGGCATGAAGGGGCTGATTCTAACCTGCAAGCATCACGACGGATTCTGCCTGTGGCCAAGCGCCTATACGGAGCATTCGGTCAAGAACAGCCCTTGGCGCAACGGCGGGGGTGATCTCGTGCGCGAGGTGTCGGACGCCTGCCGCAAGGCCGGCTTGAAGTTCGGCATCTACGTCTCCCCTTGGGACCGCCACGAGCCGAGCTACGGGGATTCTGCCGCGTACAACGCCTTCTTCGTCAATCAGCTTCGGGAATTGCTTACCGGGTACGGAGAGCTGTTCTGCGTCTGGTTCGACGGAGCGTGCGGCGAAGGACCGAACGGCAAGCGGCAGTCGTACGATTGGGACGCCTATTACGGCATCATTCGCGAGCTGCAGCCGAACGCCGTCATCTCCGTCTGCGGTCCGGACGTGCGCTGGTGCGGCAACGAAGCCGGCCATACGCGCTCGTCGGAATGGAGCGTCGTTCCCGCCACGATGAGGGATAACGAGAAGATTCAAGCGAATTCGCAGCAGGTCGACGACGGGGAGTTCGCGAAGCGCGTCGGCTCGTCGGAAGAGGATCTGGGCAGCCGCGCCGTGCTTGCGGCGGCGGACGAAGCGATCTGGTATCCGGCGGAGACGAACACGTCGATCCGGCCGGGCTGGTTCTATCACGCGGCCGAGGACGATCGGGTAAAGACCGCGGACGAGCTGACGGAGCTGTACGAACGGACCGTCGGGGGCAATTCGACGTTCCTGTTGAACCTTCCTCCGGACAAGAGAGGCCTCATTCACGAGAACGACGTCGCCAGGATGAAGGAGCTGGGCGAACGGATCAGACGGACGTACGGCGCCGACTTGGCTGCCGGAGCCTCCGTTATCGGAACGGAAGGGAAGGACGCTGAGCACGGGGCCGGGCGCTTGACCGACGGAGATCGATCGACGTTCTGGCAGGCCCCGAAAGGCGTCGAACAAGCCGAATTCGTCATCGACCTCGGGAGCGAGCTCGCGTTCGACCGCTTCGTGCTGGCGGAGAACATTCGCGAAGGTCAGCGAATCGAGCGCTTCCGGCTCGAGGCGTCGTCCGGAGACGGACGATGGCGCCCGCTGTACGAAGGCACGGTCGTCGGCTACAAGAAAATCTGCCAGTTCGCCGAGACATCCGCCAGCCGCTTGCGCCTGACGATCGAGGAGTCTCGCTGGAGCCCGACGCTGACGATGATCGGCGTGCACCGGAGCGCGCACGGCGATTGACCGACAGGACAGAGGAAAGCGCCGTTTCCCGGCCTTGTGCCGGGGAGCGGCGCTTCCTTGTGCGCTTCTACTTCTTTTTTGTCGCTTGGTAGTATTCCGAGAAGACGTCCGCGAACGCCTCTGCGGCTCGCCGGCTTTCTTCCAGCGTGTTGTTCGCGCCTCCGACCTCCAGCAGCAGACTTCCCGGAGAGAGGGATTGATTGTACTCTCCGTTCCCTTGGTGGGCGCTTTTGGAGATAATGCCGCGCGACAGCCCGGGATACTTCTTGTTCAGGCGCTTGTTCAGCTCTTCGGCCAGCTTCTTGTTGGCCGCCGAGTCGGGATGGGCGGTTCCGATCACGAACAATATTCGCGCGTAGCTTTTGCCTTTTATCGTGACCGTCGTCTGCTTGCGCGGGACGTCCGCGTCGCGATGAATGTCGAAGAAGTAGGCCAAGGTCGGATAAGCGTTCATCGCTTGGGTGACGGCTTTCCGGGATTCCTCATAAGACTGGGAAAATCCGAGCTTCTGAATCTTCAGCCTCTCGGCAAAATCTACGGTCTCGACCAGCGTCTGAATTCCGGCTTGCTGCAGCCGCTCTCCCAGATGCTGGCCGACCAGCGTAATGTTGACTTCGGGATCGTCCACGGACGAACCGCTCTTATGGCGGGCGACATCCTTCCACGACTCCCGGTTATGAGTGTGATAGATGTAGACGGCGGGCATTTTTCCGTCGTCGAGCTCCGTGTCGACGACCCAGCTGGCGACATAGGCCCGCTCCCCGTCCGGAAGCGCCACCAAGTACCAATCCCCTTCGACGGATTCGATCGGCCATCTCTCTCCCGGAGCCGCCTTGCCCACAATCTCGTATTCGAGCCCGGGCCCGGCTCGCAGATTGGTATTTTCCAAGAACACCGCGTAGCGAACGGGCGTTGCGGTCTCCACAACCCAATTGGCGACATACGCCTGCTCTCCGCTTGGAAGAGCGACGACATACCAGTCTCCTTCTTCGTCGACGATCGGGAGCGTGACGCCGGGCACGGCTTTGCCCACGATCTGGTGATCCAGGCCGGGCCCGCTCCTCAGATTCGTCACGTCGACGATTTTCACGACGCTTCCCGAAGCGTCCGGATTGGCGACAACGGCCTTCTCGCCGGCGCTGTCGGCATCGGCCGCGGACCCGGCCGACCGGTCCTCTCCGTATGCGGAAGCGAAAGAAACGAATAGAAGCAGGACGACTACGGCTGCGCTGACTGCGAATTTACGAGGAAACAAAGCATTCTCTCTCCCTGTCGCTTATTTCGGTTATACTTTTTTCGACAGAGCCTAAGGAAAAGCCTTCTATTTTGTCGGAAAAAAAGTAAACCACATGCCAAAACGCCTTCGGCGTCCTCTGGACGCAGAATCGCGTTTTTGTCGGAGCGGATTCAGAAAAGGATAGCGAATTTGATCCTTTCTGAATCACAAATAAAGCCCTTCCGGCTCCCGTAGGAGGCGAAAGGGCCGACAAGGCTGCAACCCGTTTATTTGCCCGTCCACTCGTGACTCAGCAGGAAGTCGTTAAACGCCGTCAGCACGCCGGTCGCAACGGCGTTCCTTTTGCGCATAAGCACCAGATTGCGCGGCACCCGAAAAACCGGGCAATTGGCGACGGCCAGCAGCCCGGCCTCCACCTCGAAACGAATGGACGAGTAAGGAAGCATGGAGATGCCGAGCCCGCGGACGACCGCCGCTTTGACGGCTTCGAGATTGCCGAGCTGCAAGATGACATTGATGCTGGCCCCGGTCAAAATATTTTCCATAATCGGCTGGATGAAGGTGTCCGGCGAATGGAAAATAAACGGCAGCGTGACGACTTCCTCGAAGGAAAGCAGCCGGTTAGAGGCCCAAGGGTGATTGCCGGGCAAGACGAGCACGATTTCATCCTGCACGATGGGAAGGACTTGAATCTCGTCGCGCAGCACCATGCTTTCATAAGTAATAATAATGTCTAACTGATTTTTGATAAGTTTCTCTATTAATTCGATGTTGCTGTCTTCAAATACCGGATTAAAGGAAACATGAGGGTTGTATTCGATAAAGTTGGCGATCATATCCGGCAGGAAATAGGTGCCGGTAATGTTCGATACGCCGATGAACAGCTTCTCCTGATGCCTGCCGACGCGCATTAGCGCGTGCTCGGCCTCCTCGACCATATGAAAGATCCGCTGGCCGTAATCGTACAGCGTCTCACCGTAATAGGTCAGACGGAAGACTTTTCCCTTGCGCTCTATGAGCTTTTTTCCCATCGTTGCTTCCAATTTATTAATATGCTGCGAGATGGCAGGTTGGCTGATGTTAATTTCTTTGGCCGCCCCGGCAAAGCTTTTCAGTTCGGCTACGACGCAAAATACGTAAAGGTGGTGCAGGTTCATTCGATAACCTCCCGCTTCCGAACATAAGTTTAACTTATGAAAAAATTGAATTTATATATTTTACAATAGAATATCACGGTTATAGAATGTAGTCATCTCATCCGGATGTGATGGAGATCACAGACAGGCCTGTCTGCCGTTGTAGTCGAATGCGGAATCAAGGGGGACAACCAAGTGTCAGTCAGAAAAATGAAAGCGTTTGTAATCGAGGCGCCGCATCGGGCGGCGATCCGAACGGTCGATTATCCCGTCCCCGGACCGGGGGAGGTGACGATTCAAGTCCGAAACTGCGGAATTTGCGGAACGGACTACCATATTTATGAAGGAACGTTTTTGTCTCCGTACCCGATTATTCCGGGACACGAGTTTTCCGGCGTTGTCGAGCAGGTGGGAGAGGGCGTGAGCTCATTCAAGATCGGAGATCGCGTAACCGCGGACCCGACGTTGTATTGCGGGGAATGCGAGTACTGTCTCACCCATCGAACCAACCAATGCAGCAACTGGGGAGCTCTCGGAAATACCGTCGACGGCGCGATGGCGGAGTATGTCAAGGTGCCGGCTAGAAACGTCGTGAAAATGAAGATGGCCATGACCTTTGCTGAAGGCGCTTTCGTCGAGCCGGTTGCCTGCGTCGTGCACGGCATGAACAGGCTGCAAATCCGCATGGGGGAGCGAGTCGTTCTGTTTGGCGCGGGAGCCATGGGGCTGCAGCTCGTGCAGGCAATCGCCCGGTCGGGCGCTTCCGAGCTGGTCGTCGTCGACGTATCCAAGGATAAGCTCGAGCTGTCGCTTCGGCTGGGCGCCACCCGGGGGGTGCTCGCGGAGGAGGCGCAGGACGTTCTTTCCCGGGACTACCCGCAAGGCTTCGACGTCGTCATCGATGTTACGGGAATACCCAGCGTTATCGAGCGGCAGTTTCGTCATATGGGACCGACCGCGCGCTTCTTGCAGTTCGGCGTCACGCCGAAGAACGCGACGATCGCGGTTAACCCGTTCGATTTGTACCAGAAGGACTGGAGCCTGATCGGGTCCATGGCGATCAATCAAACGTTCATTCCCGCGCTGCGTTGGGTGCAGGAAGGCCGCATCGATGTTAAGCCGCTCCTCTCGGGCACGATCGCGCTGGAGCAATTGCCGGACATGCTGTCGAAGCCCAAGGCGGCGGATATGCTTAAAGTTCAAGTGATTATCGGTCAGGAGGAGTAAACTTGTCTTGCCAACCCAACATCATCTTCATCATGACTGACCAGCAGCGTTACGATACAATTCGGGAGCTTGGCTATCCTTATATGGATACGCCCAATCTTGACAAGCTGGTGCGGGAGGGCGTGAGTTTCTCCAACGCGTTCATTACCGCGCCCTCCTGCGCCCCTTCCCGGGCCAGCCTGTTTACCGGCATGTATCCGCATTCGAACGGAGTATACAAGAACGACGACCCTTGGTCCCGCTCATGGGTGGAGCTGTTGGCCGACGCGGGCTATCACTGTGTGAATATCGGGAAAATGCATACTTCGCCCTATACGGCTCCGATGGGCTTCCATGAGAGGTATGTGGTGGAGAACAAGGACCGGCAGCATCCGGACCTGCCCTTCTTCTTCGACGAGTGGGACAAGGCGCTCAAGGCTCGCGGGTTGCGGAAGCCGGGGCGGGAGACCTACCGGTCGAGGGAGGATTACCGGGACAGCTTGGGCGTATTCGAGTGGGAGCTTCCGGAGGACATGCATCCCGACGTGTTCGTGGGCGATGTCGCCAAATGGTGGATTACCGAGCGCAAGAAAGTGGAGAAGCCCGTTTTCCTGCAGATCGGTTTCCCGGGACCGCATCCGCCGTTCGACTCTTTGCCCCGTTATACGGAGCCTTATATGGACAAGGAATTTCCGCTTCCCGAAGTAACGGGGGAGGAACTGGAATCCCAGCCGAACGCCCTTCGGGAACTGCGTCGTCAGCATATGGAGGTCGACCACGACGCCGTGGTCCATCTCGATCGGGCGACCCCCGAGCAGCAGCGCCGTCAACGCGCGGCGTACTTCGCCAACGTCACCATGATCGACGAGCAGATCGGAGAGATCATCGGAGCGCTGGAACGGACCGGATATCTCGACAATGCGGTGATCGTGTTTACCTCCGATCATGGGGAAAGCCTGGGGGATCACGGGCATAGCCAGAAATGGAACATGTACGATGCCGTGACGAGGGTGCCGGCCGTTGTGTGGGGGCCCGGTCGCGTGCTTCAGAATCGGAAAGTGGATGCCCTCGTCCAACTGATGGACTTGGGGGCGACGGTTCTCGACCTTGCCGGAATTTCCGTTCCGGACAAGATGGAGGCGCATTCACTGCGGCCCGCCTTGCTGGGGGAAGAATTCGTCGGCAGGGATTACGTCTTCGCCGAGCATAGCCGGGACGCCATTCTGCAAGGCACAGAATTCATGACGATGATTCGCAGCAAAAAGTGGAAGCTCGTTCATTTCGTCGACGATGCCGAAGGCCAATTGTTCGATCTGGCCAACGACCCCGGCGAGCGGAACAATCTGTGGCGGGAGCCGGCCTGCTCCGCCGTCAAGGAGATGCTGATCCAAGAGATTTTGGCCTGGAGAATCCGCAGCGATCTCAAGACGGCTGCGGGGTACGTTTAGAAGAAAAAAAGAGGGAACAATTAACCAAGGGGGAAGTTCAAATGCGCGAACGGAGATGGAAAAAAGCGGTTTCTGGAATGCTTGGCGCGGTTCTGGCCATCGGGTTGACGGCATGCGGAGGCAATTCCGGAGGCGGCAGCGAAGGAGCGACTCAAGAGGGAGCTTCCGCAACCGAGCTGAACATTGTGTTGTTTGACAATTTGACGAACCAAGGCATTAGCGCCCTGTCCCACGAGTTCGAAGAGAAAACGGGCATTAAAGCCAACATTACCTTGCTGGGCCAGGACGTTGCCGAAAAGCGGATGCAGCTGGACTTTATCGGCAATACCGGCGCTCTGGACGTCGCCTACATGTCTTTCATCATGATGCAGAGCTGGGTGAAGGCCGGCTGGGTGGTGCCGCTGGACGAATATATCCAGGCGAACACGGATGTCGAAATGGACGACTTCGCGACCGCTCCGGTTGAAAGCCTCTCGTTAAACGGACAAATATGGGCGCTGCCTTCCTTCGCGGAAACCGGACTGATGGCGTACCGCCAGGACATTCTGGAGAGCAAAGGCATCGCGACGCCTCCCGACACCTGGACGGAGTTTATGGATGCGGCGAAAGCGATTCATACGAACGAGACCGCTGCGGTTGCCTTGAGAGGAAAACGCGGCCAAGGACTTAACATGTTCATCTTCCCGTCCATGATGTGGGGCTTCGGCGGATCGTATTTCAAAAATTATCCGGACGATATGACGCCGATTCTGGATCGCCCCGAGAACGTAGAAGCGCTTCGATTCTACTCGGATCTGGTGCAGAACTATTCGCCGCAGGGAGCGAGCAATTTCAGCTTTGCCGAGGTCATCTCCGCTTATCAGCAGGGCAAAGCCGCCATGACCGTAGACGGAACCTCCATTATTTCGCAGCTTTTCGACCGGGAAACGAGCAAATACGCGGAACAGACCAAGGTCGCGTTGGTTCCGCAAGGCCCGGGCGGCAGATCGCCGATGATTGCCGTTCACGGACTGGCCATTCCGAAATCCTCGGATAAAAAGGAAGCCGCGTTCGAATTCATTAAGTGGGCCACGAGCGCCGAAGTTCAAAAGAAGGTGGCCATGAACGATTATTGGATGGATTTCACCCGCAATTCGGTCGCGGAGGATCCGGAGATCGTGCAAAAATACGATCTGGACGGCGGGAACTTTATGAAGCTCAGAAGCGAGTCGCTGAATCTGGCGCGTTCCGATTACCGGCCGCTGATTCCCGAATGGCCGCAAATCGGCGATATCATCGCCGCCCAGGTTAATGCTGCGGCGACGGGAGCGGCTTCGGCCGAAGTCGTATTGAAGGAAGCGAACAAACAAGTGGCAGAGGTGCTGAAAAACGCCGGATATGATCAATAACAATCAGGGGAGTTAACGCATGTCTAAAACAGAATCCATTTCCCCGTTGGACAACGGCGCCATGCCGAAGAAAGCGGCGGGGAAATCGGTCACCTATTTTCTGATGCTGGTGCCGGCCGTTCTTTGCATCCTGATCACTTCCGTCGTACCGCTGCTCGGAATGGTCGGCATCTCTTTCGTGAACTGGGATTTGGCCTCCACCATTCCGCCAAAGTTCAACGGACTGGACAATTATGTCAGCATGTTCAAGGACGCGAGATTTCTGAACAGCATGAAGGTGCAGCTGATTCTGAGCTTCTTCATTTTGATTGCGCAATTGCTGCTGGGTTTGACGGCTGCCATTGCTCTGAACGGCGCCTCGGGGAAATTCAAATGGGCGCGGGGAATCGTGATGGCTCCGTTCATGATTCCGGCCGTCGTCGTCGCCCTAATCTGGCTAACCCTCTTTACGCCTACGGTCAGCCCGATCAACAGCGTTTTGGAGGCGATCGGCCTGCCCGGACCCGGCTGGCTGTCCAGCCCCGCGCTGAGCATCTTCTCGATCGTGATCGCAGATACTTGGAATAACATGCCTTTTGTCATTTTGATTCTGCTTGCCAGCCTGCAAAGTATTCCTCATGATCTTTATGAAGCGGCGGAAGTAGACGGGGCGACCAAATGGCGGGCGCTGCTTCATATTACGCTGCCCGCATTGAAGCCGGCGTTAATTCTGGTAGGGCTGATCAGACTCATCGAAAGCTTGAAGTCGTTTCCGCTTATTTACGTGATGACGGGCGGAGGACCGGGAGTCAGTACCGAGGTGACGAATTTTTACGCGTTTGTCCAAGGCTTTCAATATTCCAAGATCGGATATGCGAGCGCGCTTGCCTTGTTCCTCTTTCTGTTTACCGTCGTGATCAGCTTTGTAACGATTTATCTGGACAGAAACGCAGAGGAGGCCTGATCGCGTGCAACGTTCGATAGCATCCGGCAAACGCAACAGCACGATTTTACGGACGGTTGTTCTCGTCTTATTGGTGATGTTTTGCCTGTTTCCGTTAATATGGATGGTGTTTCTGGCCTTTCGCACGCCCGACGCCATGTTCGAGCCTTTTTGGAAATCGCTTTCTTCGTTCTCGACGGATACGTTCGTGACGACGATGCAGTCGGGCTTTCTGCAGGCCGTTCTCAACAGCGTGCTTGCCGCCGTTTCCGCTACGGCTATCTCCATGGTCATCGGAACGCCTGCCGCATTCTCGCTGGCCAAGTGGGGGCTAAAACGGAAGTTCGTCTATAAATGGCTTATTCAATTGCTGAGGATGGCGCCGCCTGTCGGATTCGCGATCCCGTTGTTCCTGGCGTATATTCGCATGGGAATGATCGATACGCTGCCGGGATTGGTGATCGCCTACGTAACCTTCACGGTGCCGCTGGTGGTATGGCTGATGTGGATGTTTTTTGCCCAGCTTCCCAATGAGATTCTGGAGGCCGCCTGGATAGACGGCTGCAACGTGTGGCGCTCCTTTCTGAAGGTTGCCCTGCCGCTGTCGACGCCGGGGCTGGTGGCCGCGGGCATTCTTGCTTTTATCATCGCATGGAACGACTTCTTCTTTGCGCTGATTTTAACGCGGACGAACGCCTCGACCGGCCCAGTCGCCGTCATGAATTTTTTGACGGAATCGAGCTATAACTGGGGCGGAATCGCGTCCGCCGGCTTGATTCTGTCGCTGCCGACACTTCCGGTTATTTTCTTTATGGGGAAATATATCGTGCAGGGCTTGACGAGCGGAGCGGTCAAAGGTTAAGTCCATATTAAGGGACGAGATCGCCCTCGGGAAGATCCGGGAACGGAGGACGTCGTGAAAAAGAAGGAATCGCTGTATATCGGCCTGGACATCAGTTCTACGCATATTAAAGTCGGAGCTTACGATCGATTCGGAGCGATGAAGGCGGTGTCCAGCACGCCGACGCCCGTTCACATGACGAAGAACGGGGGGATCTATCATCTTCCGGACGAGCTGAGAGAAAGAACCGTCGAAACGCTGCTCTCCTGCATGGAGCGCGTTCAGGGATGCAAAATCAAAGCGATCGGCGTCAGCAGCGTGGCCGAGGCTGGCGTGCTGATCGACGAGGACGGGCAAACGCTCGGGCCCGTGATGGCGTGGTACGATCCCCGCCCGCACCCCTATCTGAATGACGTGAAGCAGCAGGTGCCGGCGATGGAGTTTTACCGGAGAACGGGACTGAGTCCGGAAGCGATTCATTCGCTGCTCAAGTTTTTGTGGATGAAGGACCATATGGCGGAGGCGTGGCAAAAAGGCAGGACGTGGCTGCATATCGCGGAGTATATCGTATATTGTCTGACGGGCGAGAAAAAAGCGGAGCATTCGCTGGCCAGCCGCTCCCTGCTGTTCAACATCAATACGCGGACCTGGGACGAAGAGCTGATCAGGACGTTTGATCTCAAGCGGGAGCTCTTTCAGGAAAACGTGCAGGCCGGGAAGGTGCATGGTTATGTTCACAAGACGGCCAGCGCCTATACCAAAATTCCCGAAGGGACGCCCGTTACGATTGCCGGTCATCATCCGATCGTCGGCGCGTTCGGTATCGGCGGCGTGTTGGAAGGGGACGTCACGAACGTCTGCGACATGATGGAAGCGTTGATTATTACGCTTCCTAACCAAAATATGAACCAGTTCGAGCAAACGCCCAAATTTACGGTGGGCTGCCATGTCGTTCCCGATCACCACTATGCGCTGCTGGACGTCGGAAGGACGGGCGGCATCGTGGAATGGTTTCTGTCGGTTACGGGATGGAATTACCAAAAGCTGCTTACCGTGCTGTCCAAGGCGAACGGAACGACCAAAAATTTAGGCTTTTACCCGGTGTGGCACGGAGACAGGCAGAACGAAACCTCCGCCCAGATGTCCTGGTTTGGCGGACAGCTGACGAACAGCAACCCGGAGCAGATGGCCGCTTCCATCATCCGGGGCCTGAGCTGCCTGTTCCGTTACAGCATGGACGAGCTGCGGAATCTGCATATCCCGATCAAACGGCTCATGGTTGCCGGAGAATCGACCAAATATCCCTATTGGATGCAAATGAAGGCGGATATTCTCAATTGGCCGCTGCATATTTGCCGCAATTGGGAAGGAAGCTCGCGCGGCGCGGCGGTTCTGGCCGCCAAGTCGATCGGCGATATCGGCGAAATCTCCATTCCTCCCTCGTTGACGCTGATGCCGAATGGGGACAAAACGGAGGAACATCAGGAGTTCTATGTAGATTGCTACCTCAAGAACGTAGAAATCCTCAAGCAGCTGGAGATTCGGTAGCGAGAGGAAATCGGAGCTTCGCGCAGGAACGTAGGAAGGTCGAAATATCAAATCTGAACAGGAAAAAATAAGCAGAAGGTCTCGTAGTTCCCCTCCATATGTTAAAAAATCGACATTCAAGCTTAATAGCTAATCCCCTTGCCATCGAGGGGGGGCTATTTTTTTGTGTGCCTGACATGGGCTGGCTATATCTTGGCGGTGAAAATCGAGCTTGCATAAAAATGTTGTCACAAAACAGCTCTTTGAGCTGTTATAAGGGTACACTCGACGGATAAATAATAGGAGGTGAGCCTATGGAGGAAATAGACATTGGAAAAAGGTTTGTTAATGGCGGAGAAGATGAACTGGAAGAGATTATCAAGCTCTATGGTGAAAAACTTCTTCGCTATGCAACGGCGATTCTATGCGACTATCATGAAGCAGAAAATATTGTACAAGAAGTCTTTCTTTCAGCCTATCAAAATCGGAATATTTTTGATGGCAATAACCTATCCGCATGGTTGTATAAAATGGCCTATCATCGCTGTTTAAATCTACTAAAAAAGCGTAAAATCCTATATTTTCATGATATTCGCAGTGAAGTCGTTTTACCGGAGATAGATAAAGGCTTGAGTGATGAGATGCTTCGTGCGTTACAGAAGCTTAAACCTATGGAACGTGCCTTGTTATATGGGCGGATTATGGATGGGCAGAGTTACGAGGAGCTATCTCAGCTTACAGGAAGTTCTCCAGGCGCATTACGCAAACAATATCAACGGGCCAAAGATAAAATCGTTAAATATTTTAATATTGAATATGGTAGAAAGGAGTCTAACTATGAGCAAATTTGATACGGACGAACAGCATATACATGAAATGTTATCCAAAATTACAGTCGATTCAAGTAAACTTGCCGATCGGGTTAAAAGCCGATTGCATGAGGATCGTGGCGGTATGCCTTCTAGACATCGCAAACGGTGGACAAGATCAACCATTGCAGCTATCGCGATGTCGTTCGTATTAGTTGCTAGTGCAACTGCTGCATCTTTAGGGAATTTGGATTGGTTCATAGAAAGATTTAATCCTGATTTTGGAAAAATAGTTGAACCAGTTGGGGTCTATAGCGAGGACAAAGGAATTCGCATGGAGGTTATCGGTGCGCAGAAATATGAAAATAAGGCGATTATTTACCTCTCTCTTCAGGATAGAACAGGCCAAAACCGATTGACGGAACAGACTGATTTTAGAGACGGATTCCATGTAAAAATGCGTTCGCAAACAAAAGAGGGAGCCAAAGGCGGAGACGAAGTTTTATCAGCCAGCCTGTCATGGAAACAAAAAATGCTTTATTTTAATAAAGATACGAATACCATTTATTATGAGTTTAATATAACGGCTGATCCAGACACACCATTAGCAGATCCGTTAGAGCTTGGCAGCTTCCTTATTTATTTTGACGGAAAAGCCTATATAGACGAACCCATTTCCGTATCCCTTGCAGGAATCGAAGAGGTAGAAACGGCTCCTATTGAAAAAGCACAGATTTGGGGAGGCAGTAATGTGCCAAGCGACCTCAGTTCATTAACAGAGGCGCTTCTGCCAGGGGAGTATGCTTCCATGCCCCATGGTGAAAAAGACCAATGGGTTTCAAATATCGGGATTATAAATGGAAAATTGCATGTGCAGATAGGCAAAATTTTTAAAAAAGAGTTTGGTTCTACTGATGCCATGCTTTCTCTAAAGGGTCCCGACGGTAATTTAATCACCAGTGATTATAGTTTGGTATTTCTCAGCGATAAGAAAAATAACCTTCTTGATCTTGAAAATAACGACTATGGTGACGTTGTGTATAAATATGAAGAGTTTGTATTTCCTGTAAACCGAGATAATCTTAGAAAATACACTCTTTATTATACGGGTTCCGTTTATTCCGGGGTTGAAGGCAACTGGAAGGTGGCAGCAAATTTAAGTGATACAGCTTCCAATTTACGTACATGGAAAAATGATATTTCAGTGGAAGGTCATCTTTTTGAATATATAACCCTCAGTCCTTTGGGATTACAAGTAATCGGTACCTATAAAGGCGAGAATTGCATGGTCAGCGATATGCGGCTTGAAATTGAAACAGCAGACGGTATTATCCCATTGGAAGGTGGTGGAGGAAGCCAAAACCCTGATAAACATACCTTCAATTCAAGTTGGGATACGAAAGCACCTTTAGAGGTTACCAAAGTTAAAGCAATCATTATAAATGGCACTCGAATACCTGTTAAATCACAAGGTCTTTAAACTATAAATTTCAACACACCAGGCGAACAAAAGCTCCATTATGTTAAACAGGAAACCCTTAAACAAAGGCCCGCCATAGGCGGGCCTTTGTCATCTTTAGGATTATTGCTTAGCGGTCTCCTCGGCTTCGATCTCCGTTGCGATCTTCTCGTAGGTCTCGTCGTCCAGAAAGCGGCGAGCCCCAAGATAACGCTTGGCGTAGTATTTGTCATCGAGCGAGGTGATCGTCACGCCCTTGGAAGCGGCGTGAGCGAACTTGTTGTTGCCGATGTAGATTCCGACATGGGAGACGCCGTTGCCGCTCGTATTATAGAATACGAGATCGCCCGGACGCAGGTCATCGTCGGAAATCTTCTTGCTCTTATCCCAGCTGTACAGGTCCCGCGAAGAGCGAGGCAGATCGATGCCGAGCTGCTCGAACACGTATCCGGTGAAGCCGGAGCAATCGAATCCCTTCGGTGTCGTTCCGCCGTACTTGTAGCTCGATCCGATCAACGGCTCGATCGTCTTGTCGAGCTTCGAATCGGCGAATACGCTTCCGACCTGGAATGCCAAGAGCAGAGCAAGGCCAAACAAGAAGACTGAAACTTTGCGCAAAACCGGTGACTCCTTCCAATGCCTACGAGGTTAGCTTAAGGGTTCGGTAGAAGGTTCCCTATGGCTTCTTCGCGTACAAAAGCCAACTCACCCGAAAAGATGGTTCCCCCGTTCCCCGATTCACGGAGACTCGGCATTTTATGATTTCTTTAGCTTTATATATTCGGGTATTGTGACGAATTTCCTGCATCTTCTATATTAGAATTCCTTAATCTACGGAGCGTCATTTGGCTCGCACCCCCTCCTTTCGTCCCGGATTTATCCCGCCGATTATAACGCCAAACCCCGGTTGCGGCCGAAGGACGGCGCAACCGGGGAATGTCCCGGGGAGAAATATTGTCGATTGTTGGGACGTGATAAGCTTACGATTTCGCGTCGCGCCATACTTGATGCTGGGATGCGGAGGTCCACAGCTTCAACAGGGAGCGCACGAAGTGAAAAGCTTGATGCAGCGTCACGGCGAGAAAACCCGACCAGAGCAGAGAGACGGCCCAGGCGGCGGCCGACACTGCCAGACCGATGCCGAGCAAAACCAAAGTGATTCCCAGCAGGGGGAGGGCTTGGCGAAACGCTGCTCCCAGACTGCTTAGAATGCCTTCCCGAGCCGCCGCGCCGAACTGCATGAATTGGCAGGCGAGGTGAACGGCCAACCCGTACAGCAGCCATGACGCCGCATACGGCAGCAGATCGATCAGCCAATGAGGCAGGGAAAGCCCGGAGAAGAAGCGGTTCCTGGCCATCGGCACCAGCCATGCGGCGGGGAGCAGAATCAACGCGTTCTCTATCCAGTACAGCAGGGTGACCGGCTTCCAGGCGCTGCGTATTCCCGACCAAACCCGGGTCCCCTCCTCCTCGGCGGAGTAGCGGAAGGAATAGAACAGGCCGGCGTTGATCAGCGGAGTGAGCACCATCCGCAGCAGCAGCATTCCGCCCAGCAGCCAGAGCGTGTCGTCGACAAGATCCGTTTTCATCAAGCGGAACTGGGCTTCGATCAGGAACAGATGGGCGGCGTCGGAGTTCGGATGTTCGTCCGGATAGCGCGCCAGCACCGGCGTTACGATCGAGTCGACGAGCCGGTACAGGAAAAAACCCCACAGCAAGCGATACAGGAACAGGAGAACCACTACATATTTATGCCTGACGGTCATGTCCCATCCCAATTTTAGACGTTCGCGCATGTTCTTCCCCCTCACCAGGCCAATGATCCGAACAAACCTTCCAATATTTGCGCGATGCCGGTCGCGTAGCGGGTACGCTGCCCGGGCGGCACTTCCGCCTTCAGATAATTATTGAACTTGCGATTGTCGAGCACGATATGGTTGCCGGGATCGATCACCGCATATTGCAGCGGAGCCGCCGATTCGAGCTTCAATTGAATATGCGACTGCACGCCGTCCCACTGTTTGCGAACCGACTGTCCGTCCCGGAACTGCAGCCAGACGGACACTGGCTCGGGACTGCCGCCATTGCGCCGCAGAAGGACGACGCTCTCGTATCCGGCATCCGTTTTCCTTGTCTGGATCGATTCTACGGAATAGTCGGCCATCTCGCCGTGCAGGACGTACGCCCGGAAGAAATCGGTCCACTTCTCCTTGGTCACCGTTTCCACGACTCTCTGGAAGTCCGAGAAGGAAGGATGTCTGAACTTATATTTCTGAAAATAAGTCCGCATAATTTTGCTCATCGTTTTGTCGCCGACCTGCTTCTCGATAGCGGTCAGCACAAGCTTGCCCCGCATGTAGACATTTTCGGCGTATCCGTCGGAAGAGCGGAACTTCCAGGACGAGAGGGCGAGCGGCTCCGGATGGGTCAAATAGCTGGCTTCGATCGGGTGATGGGGCAGAACGCCGTAAATGCTGGACATCAGCTTATCCTCGGTGTAGGACGCGAAGCCTTCGTCGAGCCAAGCTTCCTCGAATTCGTTGGAAGCGACAAGCCCGTACCAATATTGGTGGGCGATCTCGTGGACGAGCGTTCGCTCCAGCTCGTAGCCGGGGTTGTCGTTCTGGGCCGCTGCCGCGGTGACGAGCGTCGGATACTCCATGCCCCCGGCGCCGTTGCCGTCGGCCGGAGGCACGACGACGGACAGGGTGGAGTACGGGTATTCTCCATACCATTGTCCCAGCTTGGCGAGCGCGGATTTGGCGGCATGCATGTAGCGGTCTTTCAGGTGCTGATGGAGCGGATCCAGATACAGCTTGATTCGAACGCCCGGTATGCCCGGCGATGAGAAGGAATCTTCCACGTAGACGAAGTCCGGAGAAGCCGACCAGGCGAAGTCGTGCACGTCGTCGGCATAGAACTGGAAGCTCTTTCTCCCTCCGGCCACGGTCGGCGTTTTCGTGAGAAAGCCGGTCGCCGCGACCTTGTAGCCGTCCGGAACCTCAATGCGCACGCTGTAGATGCCGAAGTCGGAATAAAACTCGGAATCTCCGTGGTATTGGTGCAGATTCCAGCCCTCGGCGCTACGACCGCGCATGCCGGTCGTCTCGTATACGGGAACTTTGGGAAACCACTGTCCCGCCATGACGAAATGACCGGCCTTGCCCATCCGCGCGAAGACGTCGGGGAGCGTAACCGAGAACTTCATGCGCAGCGTGACGGAGTCTCCGGGCTTGACCGGCTCGGGAAGCCGGAATGCGGCCAAGGTGCGGTCGTTCCGGTTGCCGTCGTCCGGCTGCACGTAATGAACTCTGGGCAGCAGCGTCTCCCCGTCCTCGGTCGTCAGGGCGGTCAGCTCCATTCCGCCGTAGCTGCCGCTTTTCATTTTGTCTCCCCTCAGCTTGCCTCCCGATTCGAGGAGGAACGTGCTTCCGGGCGAGAACGCGTTGGGATAAAGGTGAAGAAACATCTCCGAGACGGAATTGCGGCCGGGGTTCTTCCAGGTCACGACTTGCTCCCCCTGGAGCGTTCCGAGGCTCTCGTCGAGCGAGACGGCGATATGATATTCCGTTACGCGATTGCTGAGGACAGCGGCCTGCGGCTTCTGCGGAACGTCCGGTCCGGGGACGGGCTCGGACTGGACGATCGCCGCCGGAGAGCCGGAGGCGGGGAGCCCGGACAAGGAGGACGCGGGCAGAGCGTACTGATCGACCCAAGCGTCGGCAAACCCGAATCGGACAGACATGACAAGTACGGCAGCGGCGGCGACGAATAGCAGCATTCGCAGCGAACGGCGCTTAGGCATACGGATAACCCTCCCGTTGACAAGCATCTACGAGATATATATGTAGGTTGTCCGCGGATTATTTCTGGAGTTTTCGGCCAAGCTGCGCGCGGCTCCGTCGCCTGTTCCCCGGCCTAGCTGCTGCCGGTCGGCGGGGAGTCGGGAGCCCATGTTGTCAGGTTAAGCAAACGGTCAACAAGCGGCCTTGCAGGAATCGTCCCAGTTGTCGGCGGAGCCCCGACGGTCATCGCGAACAGGGCCAACTCGTGCCAATCCACGTTAACCCCCGCCAGTCCAGACCAACCTACGCACTCCGCGAGCCCTCGCCAGTCCAGTCCAACACACGCCAACCCCGCGAGCCCCCGCCAGTCCAGACCAACCTACGCACTCCGCGAGCCCCCGCCAGTCCAGTCCAACACACGCCAACCCCGCGAGCCCCCGCCAGTCCAGACCAACCTACGCACTCCGCGAGCCCCCGCCAGCCCAGACCAAACTTGCACTCCGCGAGCCCCCGCCAGTCCAGACCAACCTACGCACTCCGCGAGCCCCCGCCAGCCCACTAACGTAACGGTTGCCAGCGCCGCTAATTGTGCCATTTTCGCAATATAGAAATTGTAACGGTTGCAGCAGCGGCTATTTCAGCTGAAACGAGCCGTTTCGCTCGATAACCCCGAAATAAGCGCGGTGGCAACCGTTAGCTTTTTCTTTTTCGGGAAAACGATCGATTAAGCGCCACTGCAACCGTTAGACGTTGCCGGCCGGTTGCGCGCCTTCGATTCGTTTCGACTAAACTTCATTGTAGGCGCCTCCTGGTAGGTGTAGGGTTCCTGCCCCTTCACACCCCTATCATACGAGGCGCTCCTGTTTTTGTCCAAGGCCGTATTTTAGCCCCTACAGGAATGTTTGGGGGGGCGGGAGCCCCCGTCTCGCGATCGCCGACAAGCTCCTTGCGAAGCCGAGGGCCCGCCGCTCGTCTAAGCTTCCGCGACAAGGGGGCTTGGCTGCCCGAGATACATTAAGGCGAGCCGGTGCAGCGCTCGCGTGCAGGCGACGTAAAGCAGCTTGGCGTCCTGCGGCGCGGCCGCATAGCGCCGGCCGTCCGCATCCGCGACAAGCACGGCGTCGAACTCGAGTCCCTTGGCCAAGTACACGGGGACGACGGTAATGCCTCCCTGGTATTGGGTCTGGTTCTCGGCAATGAGATTCGCTTCGATACCGGCCGCTTGCAGACGCTCGGCGAGCCGGGCGCAGTCGTCGTCCGTGCGGCAGACGATCGCGATCGTCTGCATGCCGCGATCCCGATTGTCCCGGACGAAACGCGCGATGCGAGGCAGGCGGTCGGTCTCGGCGTCCAGTTCGAAGATTTCCACCGGATCGCCGCTGCGGAACACGGGAACGGCGGGAGGCAAGCCCGTGCCGGTATGCGGCAGGATGCGGTTGGCGAACTCGATGATTTCGAGCGTCGAGCGGTAGCTCTGCTGCAGGGCGTGGTAGGAGCGATATTCGTCCGCGAATACGCCGGACAATTCCTCCCATCTCTGCACGCCGCGGTAAGCATGAATGCCCTGCGCCAAATCTCCGAGAATGGTGAACGAAGGCTCGCTCATAAATGAGTTCAGCAGCGCGATCTGAAGCGGGGACACGTCCTGCGCTTCATCTACGACGACATGGTCGAACGAGAGATTCTCCGCGCCGTTGAAGGCGTAATGGATCCAGACGAGCGCCGGCAAATCCTCGTGCCGGACCTCGCCCTTTTTCAAATAGGCTCTTGTGCTTTGGACGATGCTCTTGGGGATGTCCGCCGCACTGTCCGAGGCGAACAAGCGCTGATAGAAGCTTAGGGCGTCGGCCTTCGGCAGCTTGTTGACATATGCTCTCAGCCGCTGCTTGCCCGTCTTGGATCTCTCCTTGCGAATTTTCGGGTCGCCGATCTCCCCCAGCTGCATTTCGAGCCAGCGGTTCATGCGGGCCTGCAGCCGCTCCAGACGCGGGGCGAGCGGGTAATGCCGGTACTCCACCTCGAACCATTCGCGAATGTTGGCGGCTGGCAGGACGCGGCCCTCCCACGGCTCGAACGGCTGCGGTTCGAGGAAATGCGATTCCAGGCTCTTCAGCTTCTCGTCCAGCAGCGCCTTGAAGGCGAGCGAGCCCTTGTATCTTCCCGGCGTCTCGTCGTCGATCCGCGGCCGCGCGCCTTCCAGGGAGAACCAAAGCTCTCCTTCCGAGGCATCTTTGGCCAGCTTGATCTTGCCGCTCAGCCGGTCTAGCGCCCAATCCGCGAACGTCGTCTGTTTGACGTCGCCGACGCCGAGCTCGGGCAGCACGCCGGAAATATAATCGAGGAACATCGTGTTCGGCGCGAAAATCATCATCCGCTCGGCGCGGATTTGCTGCTGGTACTGGTAGAGCAGGAAGGCCAGCCGGTGCAGCGCGACCGTCGTTTTCCCCGAACCGGCCGCCCCCTGGATGATCAGCGCCTTGTGGCGCGGAGCGCGAATAATGCGGTCCTGCTCGGCCTGGATCGTGGACACGATATCCCGCAGCTTGTTGTCTTTCTTGTCACCGAGCTTGTACAGCAGAAACTCGTCGTTCAGGCCGATGTTGTCTCCGCCGCGCTCGTAGCTGTCGACGATGCGCCCGAGCTTCCGGTCGCGGATCGACAGGTTGCGTTTGCGGTAGATTTCTCCTTGGATCGTGCCGTCCGGCGCATCGTAAGAGACCGGGGCGTCGCCTCCGGTGAAGGAGTAGAAGAGGCTGGCGACTGGAGCTCTCCAATCGATGACGTAAGGCTCGCCGGTATCCTGGCGGTCCATGCCTCTCTTGCCGATATACAGGGGCAGCGCCTCGGTCTTCCCGTCTTCCTTGAAGTCGAGCCTGCCGAAGTAGGGCTCCTTGCCGAGCAGGTCGAGCCGCCGTCGGCTCTCCTCCCGCTTCTCTTCGAGCAGCTGTTCGGTGAAATCCTGGCCCCGGTAGACCGGGCCGATGCCGGCCCTCTGCCGGTCGATCTCCCGGAACGTGTCTTGCAGGCGCTCCTGCTCCTCCCGATAAACCGGGCTTTGCGTATCCATTAGTGCGATTCCTCCTTGCTTTGCGTAGTGACTTCACCTATTGTGGCGCAATTTCGCAAAAAACAATAGACTTATGTTTTCTGTTTTGTTATGATGTTGAGTACAGAATTACCTAAAAGAGACGGAACAAACGTTCGCGTCGATAGACGTCGCATAAGAAGCGGGCGGGACTTGAATTTTCGGGGTCTCGGTCCCGGTTTTTTCATATGTAACGGCATTTACGGGAGGCTGATCATGGATAATCCGAATCAACCGGCGGAGAAGAAGAAGCTGTCGCTTAACGTCGTCAGCAATAAGGAGCATAGAGGCTTCGGCGCGGGATCGATCGACCTGAGCCAAGTCGCCTGCGTCATAATCGACGGCGGAGAAGCCTATATCGACGTCGGAGCGATGCACGCCAAGAGCAAGATCGAGAAGGGCATCCGCTTCTCGCCAGACAAATCCACCGTCCCGAACGGCCGTCCGGCCTGGGTCGTATGGGTGGCCGTCGACCGCAACGAGATCGGCTCGTATTACGCGGGCGCGACCTCCTGCGATATGCTGATCGACTCGGAGGCGAGAAGGGGCTGGAAGCTGCTGCCGGATCATGTCAACCGCCTCGACGCTGCAATCAAGCGCAAGTATATGCTGGACAATATCGGTCCGGAAGAAAAGGAAGCGCTCCGCAAGCTGCTTATCGAGCACAACGAGGAATGGTGGAACAACTCCCCCGAGACGCTCAAAGATTTGTTGGCTTAAGCGGACGCGTTGCGACCGTCTTTGCAGCCTCTGCCCGATTCTCGGATCGGGCAGAGGCTTTTTTGGCGTGGTTCAGAAAGTATAAAATTCCCTATACTTCTCTGAATCACCTCCGACAAAAACGCGATTCTGCGTCTAGAGGACGCCGAAGGCGTTTTTGCATGGTTGAGGGGCAGAGCGTTTATCGCGGGTTAAGATTTGCGGCCAAATCTTTATGGTTTCTTAATGGTTTATTTAATGAAATTTAGAGTTCTTCCCCTATTCTGAAGCTATCGAAGGATAAGGGGAGGTTTGCCGCCATATGCGAAAAACGGCGATCGCAATCGTGTTTGGCGGCTGCTCGACGGAATACGAAGTCTCGTTGTCTTCCGCGGCAGCCGTGATCGACCATTTGAACGAAGATTCTTATCAAGTCATACCGATCGGGATTACTAGAGAGGGAGAGTGGTACCGGTATTACGGAGATGCGGCATCCATTCGCGAGGATCGCTGGACGACGCATCCGAGCCGCATTCCCGCCGTCTTGTCGACGAGCAGGGACCGAAAGGGGCTGATCGAGCTCGTCGGAACCGAGTATCGGTTTACCGCTCTCGACGTCGTCTTTCCGGTGCTGCACGGCAGAAACGGAGAGGACGGAACGCTGCAAGGGCTGCTCGAACTGTCGGACATTCCATTCGTCGGATGCGGGATGCTGTCCTCTGCGCTTTGCATGGACAAGGCGTACGCGAAAACAATCGCGTCCGCGGCGGGGATCGACGTGGCGGAATCCGTAACGCTTTACCCTGGAAGCTCCGTTGCCGAAGCCGTCGGCTCGGCGGACAAGCTGGGGTATCCGCTGTACGTCAAGCCGGCAAGGTCCGGATCTTCGATCGGCATAACCAAGGCGCATGACGAGAAGGAGCTGCAAGAGGGGATCGAGCAAGCGTTGCTTCATGACGACAAGATCGTCGTCGAAAGGCACGTGGACGGATTTGAAATCGGCTGCGCCGTACTCGGAACCTCGGACCCCTTCATCGGAGAGATCGACGAGATCGAGCTGACGAGCTCATTTTTCGATTACGACCAGAAATATACATTAAGCGCCTCCTTCATTCATTTGCCCGCCCGAATCGACGCAGAGACGTCCGCGCGGGCCAAGGCTGCGGCGCTGACCGTCTATCGGGCGCTCGGCTGCAGCGGGTTCGCGAGAGTGGATTTCTTCCTGGCGAGCGACGGCAGGCTGCTGTTTAACGAAGTGAACACCATTCCCGGCTTTACCTCCAATAGCCGGTATCCGAACATGATGCGGCAAGCCGGCCTCTCGTTCCCGGAGCTTCTGGACCGGTTGATCGCATCCGCGCTTGGGGAGAGACGGGTATGAACGGCAGGGAACACTTCGGGTTTTGCCTGGAGGAATACATCGAATTCGAGGAATACATCGAATTCGTCGTGACCTTTCTCAGCGCCAAGGTTGGCGACGGCCGTGGTTAGGGAGGGATACGGCGGTATCGGTCGGTTTGCCCTGCTGTCCGAAGCCGGGCCTCAGCCGCTGCGCCTCCGACAGCGCCCGGCCCCCGCCAAAGCCCGCGCCTGGGTGGAAGTCGACCTCGATCGTCTGGCCCACAATCTCGGACAGCTGCGAAGCGCCGCTCCGGGCGGAACGGAGATCATGGCGGTCGTCAAAGCGAACGCCTACGGACACGGAGGCTTCCGGGTAGCCAAACGCTTGTACGAAGAGGGTGTGCGCTCTTTCGCGGTAGCGGAGGTCGAAGAGGCGATCGAGCTTCGCCGAAGGGGCATACGGGGGGAGGTGCTCGTGTTGGGGTACACGCCGACGCACCGTCTAGCGGATATCGTGCGTTACGACTTGACCCAGACCGCCGTGGACGCAGACGATGCCGAGCGGCTGCAGGCTTACGGAGCTCCCCTGAAAATTCAGGTGAAGATCGATACCGGCATGAGGCGGCTTGGCGAAAGCTTCGATAAGCCTGAACGAATTCTGTCGATGTATCGGCACGACCGATTGCTCGTAACGGGGACTTACAGCCACCTTGCTTCGTCAGACCGTCCGGAGTCGGAAGCGGCGTTCACCCGGCTGCAATTCCGCCGATTCGAGGAAGCGGTCTCCCGGGTCAGGGAAGCGGGCTTCGATCCTGGACGCCTGCATATCCAGAGCAGTTACGGCCTGTTGAACTACGACTTTCCGGGGATGGATATCGTTCGCGCGGGCATCGCTCTCTACGGTTTGCTCAGCAGGGAGGAAGACCGTACGCGCAAAGCCGTCGATCTTCTTCCCGCGTTATCCTTGAAAACGACCGTGATTCTGGTGAAACAAGTGCGCGAAGGAGAGGGGATCGGATACGGCGGAGCTTTCGTGGCGGAACGCGATAGCGTCATTGCGACGCTGTCGATCGGATACGCGGACGGAATCGCCAGAGAGCTGTCTGAACGGGGCGGTTGCGTGTTGATTCGCGGGCGGAAGGTGCGAATCGTGGGCGCCGTCTGCATGGATCAGATGCTGGCGGACGTTACGGACGTCGAGGGCGTCAGTCAGGGAGATACGGCAACGCTGATCGGTGAGGACGGCTGGCACCGGTTGACCGCCGGGGAAATGGCCCGGCGGGCCGGAACGATCTCGAACGAGATCGTGTCTTCGATCGGCAGCCGGATAAAGCGGATTTACGTCGCGAGCTCTCCGGGCAAGAAGAGCCGTTAAAGAAAGGGGGGGGCTTCCGCCTTCCCGGTATATAGCGCGGAGGGGCGGAAGCTGCGGCTCCCGCAAGCCGGAGTCGTGTAGTGTCTTTTCACTTTGCGGAGCGGAGCTGCAAGCCGACTCGATCGGCTTCGAGGGAGCGAACGGCGGCTTGACTAGGGGGTTGTCTCAGAAGGTCAGGAATGACCTGAGAGACAGCCCTGTTTTTGTGCTTCAGAAAGGATCAAATTCGTTATCCTTATCTGAATCCCCTTCGACAAAAACGCGTTTCTGCGCCTAGAGGACGCTGAAGGCGTTTTTGCCTTGTGTGGCGCGTGTCCCGGCCCTATAAGCCCGGAGCCCGAGGTGACTCTCGAATAGAGAGCGGCGATCTGCCCCGAGAGTTATTGCGAACTTATATAACGAATATATGACATATACGAACGAGAGGTTATGCTTGAGAAACCTATGATCGGGCAGAACTGTCGCATTTAAACAACCAACCCCGCTCGATCCTCATCGTGAAATCCCAATCGTCTAACTTACAATGTTATTTATATTGACACAAACAAAACGCGGTGATAGCTTATAGACATAAGATTTAACTAAATAATAAAAGGATTAACTAACCGATTAAAATCGAATCGGCCGCCCTCCAGCCGCCCGCCGGTCGTCGAAGGGGATTCGCATCGAGGTCTGCAAACAAAATAAGCAAAGTGGTGATTTCACAATGACCTACATTAGCGTGAACCGGGTTTCCAAGAAGTTTCGGCGCCGGGACCAGGTGACGGAAGCGCTGCGGGACATCGCGCTCCATATGGAGGAAGGAACCTTCATCAGTCTGATCGGGCCGAGCGGCTGCGGCAAGTCGACGCTGCTGCGCATCATCGGCGGACTGGAGACGGCCGACGAAGGCGAGGTGCTGGTGGAAGGCATCACCCCGCTGGAGGCGCAGTCGAACAAACGGTTCGGGTTCGTTCCGCAAGCGCCCGCCTTGTTCCCCTGGCGAACGATTCTGGAGAATATGAGGCTTCCGTTCGAAGTAAACCGCAAGGGAGGCCGGCAGACGCCGGAGCAGACCGAGGAGGCCAAGGAGCTGCTTCAATCGGTCGGGCTGGGAGACTTCCTGAACGCCTACCCGAAGGAGCTGTCCGGAGGGATGCAGCAGAGAGTCGGCATCGTGCGGGCTTTCGCCTCCGGCGCGCCGATTCTTCTGATGGACGAACCCTTCTCGGCGCTCGATGAGATTACTCGCGAGAGAATCCGCTATCAGCTGATGGAAATCTGGGACTCGCACAAGAAGACGGTCATTTTCGTCACGCACAGCATTAGAGAGGCGGTGTTTCTATCGGACCAGGTGGTGGTCATGTCGAGCCGACCCGGCAGAGTGACCGAGATCGTCGATATCGGACTGCCCCGGCCGCGAACTCCGGACTTGGAGGAGACGGCGGATTACATGCAGTACGTGCACCACATCAAAGGGTTATTACGCGAAAGGTGGGAGCATTGAAATGTCAACTCGGCAAAATGCAATCGACAGCGCGGCGGCTTCGGCTCGCCGTCCGGAGGCCGGAATGAAATGGAAGCTTGCGCCGGGAGTCGCCGGGCGGCTGAGCGGCTATGCGTATCCGGCTCTCGCATTCGTCCTGCTGTTCGGAGGCTGGGAACTGGTCGTCTGGCTGTTCGGGATCAATCCGCTAACGCTTCCGTCCCCTTCCAGCGTTCTGAACGCGCTGTTCTCGGACTTCGGCTTCTATCTCGATCACGCTAGCGTCACCTTGTATGAAGCGCTCGTCGGGTTCGTCATCGGATCTTCGCTTGCCTTAATCGGCGGAGTATTGATGGCCCACTCCCCGACGTTGGAGAGAACGCTGCTGCCTATCGCGGTGCTGGCCAACGTAACGCCGATCGTCGCGATCGCTCCGCTGCTCATCATCTGGTTCGGCTTCGGGTCGTTTCCGAAGATGCTCATCGCCGCCATCATTACTTTTTTTCCGATGCTGGTGAATTCGATTACGGGCTTTCGGTCGATCGATCAGAACAACTACGAGTATTTGCGCTCGCTGCACGCCGACAAAGCGGAGATTTTCATCAAGCTCAGGCTCCCGAACAGTCTGCCGTACTTGTTCTCCGCCTCGAAGACGTGCATCAGCCTGAGCGTTATCGGAGCGGTCGTCGCCGAGTGGAGCGGCGCGGACAAAGGGCTGGGCAATCTGGTCATGGTCTTCAGCAACTATATGCAGATCGAGAAGATGTTCGCGGCGATCGCCATGCTGGCCGCCATGGGCATCGTGCTTACGGCGCTCATCCGAATTGTGGAGCAGCGTGCGCTGTATTGGCACAGCTCGGCTCAGGCTCGCAGAGGATGAGCGCCGTCCGCGACGAATGCAGGCAATCCGGCAAGACCCCATAACAGAGACAAGATAGGAGAGGGAGACCGTGAGGACGATGAAAAACGGAAAGTTCGGAATGGCGGCTTTGTCGATGTTGACGGTATTGGCGATGGCGGCTGCGGGCTGCGGAGGGAACGAGGCGAAGCCGCCGGGCAGCCCGGCCCCTTCCTCGGAGGCGCCGGCGCCGGCCAGCCCCTCCGCCGAAGAGACCGGGGGAGCCTCCTCCGGGATCGACTGGGAAGCGCGCAAAGCGGCGAATCAGGCTGCCGGGGAAATCCTCTATTCGACGGGGTACTATTACGCGGCTTCTTCGCCCGACGTTCAGACGGTGATGGCCGACGAGCTCGGCTACTTCGAGGAGTTGGGGCTTAAGGTCCGCATTCAGCCCGGGCTCGACTCGCAAGGGATGAAGTTCCTTGCCGCCGGTCAGGCCCAAATTTCCAGCGCCGGGAATCCGAGCCTGGTGATTACCTCCGTGGACAGCGGTGCGGAGATTAAAGGAGTGGCGACCTTCGGCTCCGTCGGCGTGAACGCTCTGATGGTGCTGGAAGAGTCGGACATTCACAGTCCGAAGGATCTGATCGGCAAGACGCTGGGCTATAAGGGCGCGATTCCGTCCTGGGTCATCTCGATGCTGGCCTCGGAAGGCGTCGCCCGCGACCAGATCAAGGCGGTGTCCGTCGGCTACGATCCGCGCATTCTGGACGGCAAGAAGCTGGACGCCTTAACCGTCTACAAGACGAACGAGCCTAATATGATGGAGAAGGCGGGCATCAAGGTTCGCTTGATCGATCCGGGGGAGTTCGGAGGGGAAACCTCGTTCGGAGTCGTAGCGGTGAACGCGAAGTTCGCAGCCGACCATCCGACCGCGATCGAAGACTTCCTGCGGGCTCTGTCCAAGGCGCATCAGTACGCGTTGGAGCATCCGGAGGAAACGTTGAAGGTGCTGGAGGCGCGCTCGGCGTCGGGCTACGATCTGGAGGCGGAGACGAATCGCTGGGCGGTGGAAAGTCAGCTCGTACAGGAGCATCTGCACGAGGGGCGCGGCGTCGCTTGGCAGGCGGACGTGCAATGGCAGCGGGAGATGGATATGCTGGTGGACGCAGAGGTGATCCAGGAGCCGATTCCGCTGGACCGGGTCATGGACAATTCGTACATCGACGCGATCTACGAGGGGACGGAATTGATCTGGCCGGAATGAAGCGTATTAACGGATAACGACGAAGGTGGAGGGATAGGACAATGAGCGTTAGCGTGGACTACAACAGGATCGATTTTGGCGTGTTTCTTCCAATTACGAACGGCGGCTGGATTATCTCGGATGCGACTCCGAAAATTGACGGCAGCTACGAGCAAAACCGCAGCGCCGCCGTCCTGGCGGAGGAGCTGGGACTGGATTTCATTATGTCGATGGCAAAATGGAGAGGCTACGGCGGACGGACGAATCACTGGGGCACCTCGCTCGAATCGATGACGATGATGGCGGGCCTGGCGGAGGCGACCAAGAAAGTGAAAGTCTATGCCACTGTTCATACGCTGCTGTACCATCCGGCGGTTGCGGCCAAAATGTTCGCGACGCTGGACCAGATCAGCAACGGACGCGTCGGCATGAACGTCGTGTCGGGCTCCTTCTCGAAGGAGTTTGCGCAGATGGGCATGTGGCCGGAGCATCTCGATCACGGCGCGCGATACGACCTTGCCAAAGAGTGGATGCAGGTCGTCAAGAAGCTGTGGTCCGAGGAACGGGTCAACCATCAGGGAACCTATTTTCAGTTGACGGACTGCATGTCGAACCCTAAGCCCGTGCAGAGCCCTCGCCCGTCGATTATTTGCGCCGGAGCTTCCGACAAGGGGCTAAGCTTCACGATCGACGAAGGAGACGCTTGCTTCGTCGGCGGCAAGGACGTTCAGGAGATCGCGAAAGTAAGCGCAAGAGCGAAGGAAATCGCGAAGGAGCGCGGCAAAACGATTAAAACCTACGCCATGTTCGGCATCTATCCGGGGGAAACCGAGGAGGAGGCGAGCGCCCGGATTCAGCTGTACCAGGAAGGGGCCGACCGCGAGGCGATCCTGGGGCTGATGGAGAGCTACGGTCTGGCGGTCGACGGCAAGGAGTCCTCGATCTCGGCCAGAGCCAGGACGGCGCTGATGTCACAGCCGATCTCCGGCACCGCGGAGGGGATCGAGGCCCAAATCCGCGAGATCGTCGAAACGGCGAACCTGGACGGGATGATGCTGACCTTCCCGGATTACGACGCCGATCTGCGGTTCTTCGGCGAACGCGTGCTTCCGCGACTGCGGGCATAGGGCGCGAAGACGAAAGCACGGAGCGAATAAGCGGAAAGGGAGGCGGAAGGCATGGGGACGGTGCCGAACGAGCAGATCGCCCTGGCGCTGGTGGACGTGCAGAATGACTTCTGCGCTCCCGGCGGCAAATCGGCGGAATGGGGGGCGGATCTGTCCGGGGTCGACCCCGCCGTCGACCGGATCGAGAGCTTGATATCCTCCGCCAGAACGATGGGCGTTCCGATTATTTTTATCGCATTGGCGACGGCGTCGGAGACGGACTCTCCGGCCATGAAGGAATGGTACGCGAGACAGGGGCAGGATCCCGAAGGCGTTGCCGTGTGCCGGCAATCGACCGCAGGGGCGGCCTATTACCGGATTGCGCCTCTGCCGGGAGACCTGGAAGTAATCAAGCAGCGGTACAGCGGGTTTGTCGGCACGAATCTGGAGCTGGCGCTTAAGAGCAACGGCATCCGCAAGCTGGTCGTCGCCGGGTTTACGACCGAATGCTGCGTCGAATCGACCGTGAGGGACGCGTTTATGCGGGATTACGAATGCTTCGTCGTATCCGACGCCTGCGCGGCTTACTCGGTCGACGTACACGAAGCGTCCTTAAAGGGAATGGCGCTTAACTTTGCCACGATCGTCACGACACAACAGGTCGTCCGCAGCTGGGCGCCGACATTGGAGGGCAGGCCATGATTACGATACACCCGGGCGCCAAGGTGACCGAGTCGGAAGTCCGCGAAGTCTCCGAACGGATTCGCGGCGCGATCGACCGGCAAGAGCTGATCGATCTGATTTTGGAATTAGGCAACATTCGCTCTCTGGCGGGCTTCGAGAAAGAGGCCGGAGATTTCGTATACGATTGGATGAAACGCGAGGGGTTCCGCCCGAAGAAGGTCGGCATGGTTCCCGACCGCTTCAACGTCATCGGAGAATACGGCGGGCAGCAGCCGACGCGGGGGAAGAATCTGCTGATCACGAGCCATCTGGACACCGAATCTCCGCAATACAACGAGCTGGATAAGCTCAAGTACCGGCCGGGCTCGGTCGAGAAGGCCGAGTGGCTGCAGGCCAGCCTGCAGGACGGCGTATTCTCCGGCAGGCCGGTGGAGAACGACAGGGGGCCGATGGCCTGCTTCCTAATCGGAGCCAGAGCGCTGCAGAAAACCGGACTGTCGATGGCCGGATCGCTTTACTTGACGGCATGCCCGGCGGAGATCGGACCGGAGCACGTCGAGGAGTTCCAGGGCCCGCAATTTCTGGGCAAGGAGATCGGCGCGCAGTTCATGATGACGCACGGAGGAGTCGCTCCTGATTTCGCCATCGCCGCCGAAGGCACGGACTTCGGAATCTCCTGGGTGTCTTGCGGACACGCGAATTTCCGCATCAACCTCTATGGAGAAGACGTGTTCACCCCGCTGCTTCAACACCCGCAGGAGCTGCGCCGGCATCCCAGCGCTCTGGTGAAGGTGGCGCCCCTCATCGAGGCGCTGCAGCAATGGTGCATCGAATTCGAGGCGAACAACATCTACCATTCCCCCGGCGGAACGGCCGTTCCGAAAACCCAGATCGGCGCCATTCGAGGCGGAGACCCCCATCTGATGGGCGGCGGCAGCGAGGTGTGCTCGGTATATCTGGGGGCTACGCTGACGCCGATCCAGTCGATCGCCGACGTTCAACGCTCGTTGGAGGCGCTTATGGAGAAGGAGGGCTTCGACGGCAAGGTGGAGCCGGTCGTCTACCGTCAAGGCTTCGAGGCCGACGCGGTCAGAGTCGAGGAGCTTAAGCGGGCGATCAGCAAGTCCAGCGTGTCGGCCGGGAGAGGGGAAACGCCGCAGGGGCATTACATCTATTCGAGCATGTGGCGGGACCACAACGTGTTCAATATGTACCGAATACCCGCCGTCACCTACGGACCGAGAAGGTTCGCTCCGACGGTGGACGATATGGTGGACGCGGCGGTCATCTATGCGACGACGGCGTGGCTGATCTGCAACGATCTGGAGAGAGGATAGACTATCTTTTTACGCGGGGAGGAACTAAGATTGGATTCGCTGGAATGGAGAAACGCCATGGGCAGGTTCGCGACCGGAATTACGGTCGTGACGACGACGGATGCCGACGGCCGTCCGCAAGGGATGACCGTCAACGCGTTCACGTCGCTGTCGCTTGAACCGCCGATGCTGCTCGTCTGTCTGGACAACAAGAGCGCGACGCTGGCTCATATTGTAGAGTCGAGGAAATTTTGCGTCCATTTCCTGTCGGAGAAGCAGGAAGCGGTCTCCCGGGCGTTCGCGCGCAAGGGAGGGACGGAGAAGTTCGAGGGGATTCCGTATACCTTCGGAGAGATGGGGGTACCTGTGCTGGATGGCTGCTTGGCCTACGTCGAATGCGGCTTGCGCCGGGCGGTAGAGGGCGGCGATCATCAAATTCTGCTCGGAGACGGCATGAAGCTTGTCGTCTCTTCGACGGAGCAAGCCCCCCTCGTCTTCTTCGGAGGGAAGTACGGAAGGCTGGCGGGCAGTCTTCCCGAAGGGGCGGAGGCGTCATGAGGATTACGGCGATCGTGGGCAATCCGAGAAGCCGGTCGAAGACGTACGGCGTCGCCGAAGAGCTTGCCGGCCAGCTTGCCGCCCGGTTAACCGCCGATGGCGAGACGTCCGACGTGGAACTGGTCGACCTGGCGGATCACGGCAGCTCGCTTCTGGAGTGGGGGCATCCCGGCGTGGGACGAATCGTTCGGCGCGTATGCGAGTCGGATGTGGCCGTGTTCGTCAGCCCGACGTATAAGGCGACCTATACCGGCTTGCTGAAGCTGTTCGTCGACCAGCTGCCGATGGATGCCCTGTCCGGCGTGACGGCCATTCCGGTCATGGTCGGGGCGGCTCCTCAGCATAGTCTGGCGGTGGAAGCCCATCTGCGGCCGCTGCTGGTCGAGGTCGGGGCCGTCTGCCCGACGCGAGGGCTGTACGTAATAGACTCCCAGATCGATCGGCTGCCGGAGACGGTCGGCGATTGGTACGAGACTTCGGCAAGGGCGCTGCGCAGAGCCGTTCTCGGCAAGGGGGCATGAGAGGAGACGAAGAAAATTGGTCATGCAAACGTTGGATGAAGCCAAAACGACGGTGCAGGAGCGAATTCTGAACGCGGCGGAGGATATTTTCGCCCGAATCGGGTTCGCGGGCTGTCGGATGAACGACATCGCGGCGAAAGCGGGCGTCAACCAGGCGCTCATCCACTATTACTTCGATTCCAAAGAGAAGCTGTATATGGAAGTCGTAACGCGATTGTTCGAGCAGTGGGAGCTGCACGTGAACGAGATCCTTCTGGAAGACGAGGAGCCCCAGGCGCTGCTGCGAAAATATATCAAGGAGCACTTCGAGCTGAAGTGCAAGCTGCCCAATCTGCATATGCTCTACCATCGCGAATCGCTGGAGGGCGGAGATCTGTTCCAGAAGTACGCCTCGGCCAAATGGACCGGGGATACCGAAGAGAAGATGAAGCTGCTCGCGCAATGGAAGAACGACGGGCTCATTCAGGGACAGCTGCACGAGCGGGTGCTTCTGCAGCTCGTCTGGGGCATGATGAACCAGTTTTACTACCGCAGCGCGGACAACCTGCGGGAAGAGATGCAGCTGCAGGGTTCCTATGAGGAAATGAAAGAGCTGTTGGCCGATCAGATTATCCGGATCACGCTGTATGGAGTGCTGCCGCGAGACGAAGGGCCGGGCAGGGAGGGCGGCGCTGCCGCCCCCCGGAGCGCGTGCGTGCTGCTCTCTCCGGAAATTCGGGAGAGCGATGCCTCGGACGTCGACGAGCTGCTGAACTCGCTGCGCATTCTGCACGGGATGGATCTGACGTTCGCCGAGCGAGCGGAGGAGCTGATCGAGACGATCAAAGCGGACCCTTCGCGACTCGTGGTCGTTCTGGCGGCGACGGAGTTCGGCGAGGTTCCGTCCTCCGTTCGCGAGCTGCTGGTCGAACTGGAAGCCGAGCCGGGCCGGATAACCGACCGCTTCGTCGCCGTGTGGACGACGAGCGGGCGGCAGGGCGGCGGCGAGCACCTGCAGCGAACGCTGGAGGAGGCGTTTAACCGCTTCGGAGCCTTTGCGGTGTCCCGCATCCCCGGTCAGAACGGCCGCGAATATGCGGAACGCTGCGCCAAACTCGCAAGAAACTAGGTGGTTGAGGTGAATTCGGATACGGCGCAAGGCTCGAAAACCCGGTTGAACTGGCTCATGTCGGCGCTGCTGGTCAGCATTTTTCTGACGCAAGTCGATCAGACGATCGTCTCCACGGCGCTGCCGACGATCGTGTCCGAACTGAACGGCCTGGAGCAGATGTCCTGGGTATTTACGATTTACATGCTATGCTCGACGGTGATGATGCCGATCGCGGGCAAGCTGTCCGACCTGTTCGGCAGAAAAAGCTTCTATATGCTCGGTCTGGCGCTGTTCCTGCTGGGCTCGGCCTTGTGCGGGCTCGCGGGCAGCATGACGGAACTGATCGTCTACCGGGGCATTCAGGGGCTCGGCGCGGGCTTTATCATTCCGATCACGTTCACCCTCGTCTTCACGATCATGCCGAAGGAGAAGGCGGGGAAATATCAGGCGTTCTACATGAGCGTCTTCGCCCTGTCTTCCATCGTCGGTCCCTCGCTCGGAGCCGTCATCACCCAGCTGTTGGACTGGCGCTGGAATTTCTACATCAATCTGCCGATCGGGCTGTACGTGTTTGTCGTACTGAACCGGACGCTGAAGGAGCGGCCGGCCGCCGGCGAGCGGCCTTCTCTCGACGTCATGGGCGCCGCGCTGCTGGCGGCGACGACGCTGTCGATTCTGCTCGCGCTTAAGATCGGCGGAGAGCCATTCCCCTGGCTGTCCGTGCCGGTGATCGGCCTGCTGCTGCTGGGGGCGGCGGGGCTGGCCCTGTTCGTCATCGTCGAGAGGCGCGTGCGCGAGCCGATCCTGCCGCTGCAGCTGTTCCGCGTCCGGACGATCTCGGGAACGCTGGCGGCCACGTTCCTGCAAGGCGCCATTCTGTACGGCGCGCTGCTGTTTATTCCGCTGTTCGTGCAGGGGAGCATGGGGGGAGACGTCGGAGATGCAGGCAATACGCTAACCCCGATGATGTTTTCCATGATGCTCGGCGCGACGGCGAGTCAGTTTTTGTTGAAAAGGTGGACCTACCGGGCGGGGATGATTCTCTCGATGTCGCTGGCGGGCCTCGGCATGCTTGGAATGGCCTACATGCCTCTCGACGCGCAGCAGTGGATCGTCGCTCTGATCATGCTCGTCATCGGCTTCGGAATCGGCATCTTGATGCCGCTGGCCCAGATGGCCGTCACTTACGGAGCGGACGATCGCTTCAAAGGCGTGGCGACGTCGACGGTCGGCTTCAGCCGCTCGGTCGGCGGCGTATTCGGCTCGGCCGTGCTGGCGGCGATCGTGAACGGCAGCCTGGCGGCGGCCGTCCGGCGTCATGCGGCGGAGTTCGGCGGGGCAGGGGCGGAGCCTTCGGACCTCGCGAATCCGCAGCAGCTGCTGGCCGCCGATTCCTCGCTGCCTGAGCCGGCTGCGGCATTGCTGCGGCAGGCGCTCGGGGATTCGGTCCAGCTGGGCTTCTGGTTTCTGGCGCTGGCCGCCGCGCTCGGCATCGTCGCGGCTCTCTGTTCGGGCAACGCCCGCTTCGAGCTCGCCCCCGAGCCCTATTCCCGTTCGGCGGCCTAGACGTGAGGCGACTTGGGCGGCAGCAGAGCGAGGAAGCGCAAAGGGGCGCAGAGGTCGTCTCCTCCACGCCGCCATTTTTCCGCAGTGCACCCTTATTACTCCTAACAGGCTGTCTCAAAGCGGGTTAACCCCGGCTCAGGAGACAGCCTGTCGGCGATTCGGGAGGCCGCTCGCCTACCCTTTTACAGCGCCGGCGGTCAGGCCGGACACCATATACTTCTGGAAAAAGAGGAACAGCAGCGAGATCGGCACGATCGACGTGACGCACACGGTCATGATGCTGGCCCAATCGTACGACAGCTCCCCGATATAGCGAATCGAGATGCCGGCGTTCAGCGTGCGCAGCTCGTCTTTATTGATCAGCGTGAGCGAGTACAGAAAGTCGTCCCACGACAGAATAAACGAGTAGATGCCGATGGAGAAAATGCCCGGCTTGGTCAGCGGCATGACGATCCGGAACAGGATGCCGAACCGGCTGGCCCCGTCGATCTTCGCGGACTCCTCGAGCGCGATCGGAATGTTGTCGAAGAACACCTTGATCATCCAGATGGAGAACGGCAGGCTGGCCGTCGTCAAGGCGATGACGAGCCCCGTTCTCGTATTCAGCAGGCCGTAGCCGTTGTAGATCGTATAGAGCGCGATCAGCAGCGAGACGACGGGCAGCATCTGGGTCGAGAGAATCGAGAACATCGCCAGCGATTTGAAGCGGAACTCGAAGCGGGAGAAGCCGTATCCCGCGAACATCGCGGCGATCAGCGTAATGGCCGTCGAGCCGAAGCCGACCAGCAGGCTGTTGCGGTAATACGTGATGAACACGCTGTCCGCGAACAGCTTCTTGTAGTGCGAGAGCACCGGCTCGGACGGAAACCACTCCGGCGGAATGCGGAACAGCGCCGAATTGTCCTTGAACGACGTCAGCAGCATCCAATATAGCGGGAATACGAGAAACAGCAGGAATGCGGCGGCGACCAACAGCGTCGGCCCGGCCGCGAGCGTTTTTCGGAGTCTCAATGCACCGCGCCTCCTTTGTCTTCCCCGATTGCGAACAGTCTGTTGTAGATCCAGGAGAACAGCAGCATAATGACCAGCCAGATCGCCCCGATTGCGGCTCCCTTGCCAAGATCCAGATCGATGAACGCCGTCTTGTAGCTGAAAATCGCCAGCGTCGTCGTCGCGTTGACGGGGCCGCCGCTCGTCATGATCCAGAACAGCGGGAACATCTTGAAGTTCTCGATGCAGGCGATCAGCGTGACGGTTTTGATCGTATTTTTCAGCATGGGCAGCGTAATGTACAGAAACTGCTGGCGCTTGGAGGCGCCGTCGATTGTCGCCGCTTCGTACATGTCGCTGGGTATGCCCTGCATGCCGGCGAGCAGCATCGTCACCATGAAAGGAAGCTGCTTCCACAGGGCGGCGATCATGACAGCCCACAGCGCGAGCTGCATGTCGGAAAGCCATTGGAGCGGCTGATCGATCAGATGCAGCGTTTGCAGAATATAGTTCAGAACACCGTACTGCGGCTGGAACAGCCACATCCAGAGGAGCGCGCCGATAATGGTCGGAACGACCCAAGGAATCAGAATAACGGTCCGGAGGGCTCTCCGGAACGGAATTTTCCCGTTCAGAATAAGGGCCAGGGCCATGCCCAGCACGAATTGGACGGCCACGACCGAGAAGACGTAGCGGAATGTGACCCCGATCGAGTGGACGAAGCTGCCGTCCGCGAACAGCTGCTTATAATTGTCGAACGAGTTCCAGACCTGCGTCTTCATGCTCAGTAGAGACACCTGGAAGAAGCTCATATAGAGCGACTTGACGATCGGAATGCCGATCGTGGACAGCAGCAGAATGAAAGCGGGACAGATGATGACGGCCAGGAAGACGGCGTCCTTCGCTTTTTCGCTCAAGCGGGCGTTTCTTCGTTCGAGTTGAAGCGGTTTTTGCACGGAATTTCACTTCCTTGTGGCGGTTTGGTTGCCGGATGCGGGCATGACGAAATAAGCATGGGGCCGCTTTAGCCAGCAGGTTATCGGGCGGCCCCATGCGGGAGCGATACGGGTCGGGCTAGGCCCGGCCTGTTATTTCATGATTTGCTTCAGCTTCGCATCCAGCTCGGCCGCAACTTTCTCCGGGCTTTCGTTCGCGACGGCTACCTTCTGCACCGCTTCGGCGATTTCCAGATACGCCTGCTCGAGTCCCGGGTTGTTGGCCGGAAGCGGCTTGATCTTCGTCATCTGGTCGACCAGCGTCTTGTCGAAGTCGGTGGAGTTGAACTCCGGTAAAATGCTGATCGATTGGCGCGCGCTCATGACGTCGCTGTTCTGGTGATAGAGCGAGATCATCTCCGCGTCGGTCAGGAACTTGATGAATTCCGCGGCCATCTCCGGATGCTTGGAATCCCTGCTGATGACCAGGCCGTGAGCTTCGCCGATGGAGACGTTGTCGCCCGTCTTATTGACCGGAATCAAGGCCGCTCCCCATTTCTCGTCGAACGCTTCGCCTTGGCCGCTCAAGTTCTGGAACACCTTCCGTCCGTAGTAGCCGTCCGAATACATGCCGAGCCGTCCGATGCTGAACAGGTTGCGCAGATCCTTCAGCTTGGCGCCCTGCGGAGACAGATTGTTCTTCACCAGCGATTGGTAATAGGCCAGCGTTTCGACGACTTCCGGCGTATTGACGTTCACTTGGCCGTCTTCTCCGAACAGACTGCCGTTAAAGCTGTAGATGTTGCGCAGGGCGATCATGCCGTTGATCGGCAGCTTCTCCGTCGCTTCCCCGAGTCCGTAGATTTGCTCGCCGCTGTCCGTCTTGAGCTTGGAGATCTCTTCGGCGAACTGCAGCATTTCGTCATACGTTTCCGGCGCGCGGTCGGGCAGTCCCGCTTGCTGGAACAGCTCCTTGTTCCAGTAAAGCACGTAAGGCGACGGAGCCCACGGCACGCCCATCAGCTTGCCGTTATAGGTGTAATCCTCCTTGTAGCTGGGAAACAGGTCGTCGATATATTCCTGACCGAGCAGATCGTCCAGCGGGACGATGATGTCGGAAGCCGCATAGGTCGGGAACGTGGCCGTGAAGGTTTGGATCATGTCCGGCGTATTGCCGGAGGATGCCATGACGAACGTCTGCTGCTTGATATCCCCGAACGGGATGCCGATATATTCGATCTTGACGTTCGGGTGAAGCTCCGTGAACTTCTGCGCCATCTGTTCCAGCGCTCCCTTGGTCGCTTCTTCGCTGATGCTCCACGAAGCGAATGTCAGCGTGATCGGTTCGCCGTCAGCCGGCGAGCCCGCTGACGAAGCGGCGGCAGGCGACGGGGAGGAAGCGGCAGGCGCGTTTTCTTTGTTCGAGCTGCACGCCGCAAGCGTCCCGAAGACCATGATCGCGGCCAGAGGCAGCGTCCATTTTTTTCTCATGTTAGGTGTGACCTCCAATTTTATAATCGATATTCGCAGGGGGTTGCCTTGCTCGGTTTATCATAGAACGGCCGCGGCCTGCGGTAAATCACACATTTCTGACGTCCGTATCCCGAATCAGCACATTTGGCGGTATCAACTTTTTGACATCGATGTTCAATTCCTGATATTTGACCGCTGCGGCAGGGGTTGCGGTTCCCAATTCCGATTCGGCTGTGCCATAATCGTAGATGCGACTTGAGCGAGACAACATGGAAGCGAGGGGCTGTAATGGCCGTGAAGCAGCGCTGGACTCCGCGCAAACCAAACAAGCAATTCGTGCTTTATTTTCTTTCCTTCTTCCTGGTCATTTTGCTGCCCGTTATTCTGCTAAGCCTCTCTTCCTATAAACTGATGTATTCTACCATTCTGGACGAGATTCGCCAAGGCACGTCCAACGCGATGAGGCAAACGGGCTTGTCGGCCGACCGGCTGCTGCTGGACGTGACGACGTTATCGGTGCAGCTGGGCCTGGACGGCAAAATCTATACGTCCTCGACGAACGTGGACGACCCGTATCTGCTGAACGAGATTCGGGACCGCATCTCCACGCTCGCTTCCGAAAGCGGGTATGTGCAGGCGGTGCAAATTTATTTTCGCAAAAACAATCTGATTCTCTCCTCGGACGCTCCGAACCGACACTATACGAATCAGGCGAACGACGGCTGGATTCGCGAGTTTTCGGCCAGCGGCAAGGAGCAGCTGTGGCTGCCTACCCGCTCGTTCGTGGATCAGGACGGCAATGTGCAGCGCGTCATGACGCTTGTGCGCAAATTTCCGGTCGCTTTCCCCAGCAATACGGGATATGTGGCGATTCATATGTTCGAGGACCGGTTTTACGAGCTGCTCGAGGTGATGGGAGCCGACCGCGACAACCGGATCTATCTGGCCGACTCCGGGGGAGCCGTCCTCTCGGCGTTCCCCCGACCGGCCAACGAGGAGGAGCTTCGGATGGCGGAGCGGGCGGCCGCGCTGGCTCCGTCGGAGGAGCGGCGTTCCTGGGTCGGAAGGTTCGGCGGGCAGGAGGCGCTGATCTCGATCGGGTCACCGCTGCAGAACGGGTGGACGATCGTCTCCGTCGATTCGCTGGGCTACTTGGAGAACCGGCTGGAATACATCCGCAGGGTCATCGTGCTGACGGGCTTCCTGTTGGTGGCGCTGGGCGCGGTCATCTCCTTCTTCCTGTCCCGGTCGATGTATAATCCGATTAAACGCCTGTTCGAGAAAACGAAGCGCGTTCAGAAGGAGCTGGCGCTGCCCCCCTCGTCGGGGAAGCCGGACTCTCTCGTCTACGTGGCGGGCATGGTGGATCAGCTCATTCACAGGCACAAGGAGCTGGAGGCCGCAAACGAGGTCGGCCACTCGGCGATCGTCGACCGCTTTCTCTACCAATTGTTCTATAACCGGGTCAGCGGGGATTTGGAGCAAAAGGTGGACGATATGAGGCTGCCGATCACGCCGCAAGGCTTCATCGTCATGATCGTCGAGCTCGACGGGTATGCGGACTTGAGGAAACGATACAGCGCGAGCGACCTGAACCTGCTCCGCTATGCGACGCACAATATCGTGCAGGAGGTCGTTTCGGGCCACTACGTCTGTCTGGGGACGGAGATTGCGGACAATCAGATTGCGGTGCTGGCGAATCTCGAGTCGGCGGCCGAATTCGACCGCGTCCGCCTGGCGGAGATGGCGGGGGAGATCATTCAGGCCGTGCGCTCGTATTTGAATCTGTCGGCGACGATCGGCTTCGGCCAGCCCGTCGACGCGCTGGCGGACGCGCATATGTCCTTCCAGCAGGCTTCCGACGTTATTCGCCGGAAGCTGCTGACGGACGATCGCAAGACGCTGTTTCACGAAGACGAAGAATATGCGCCGGCCTTCCAATATTTCTACCCCGTCCGGCTGGAGAAGCTGCTCATGAACCATATTCGGGCCGGCAACGAGCAGCAGACGCGAGCTTGCCTGGAGCAGCTCAAGGCGGAGCTCAAGAGCCAGCCGGGGCTGTCCCACGAGATGGTCTATCGCGTGTACCACCGTCTGATCGACGGGGCGATCGATCTGGCCGTCGATGCGGGTCTGCCGTGGGAGAACGTCTTCGGTGAAGGGAACGTCTACCGGGAGCTGGCCAGACACGAGACGATCGAGAGCATCCATCTCTGGCTGGACAAGCTGTTTCTGGAGACGATCGTTCAGCTCAGAAACCATCAGCGCAGCCCTTCGAAGGTCGATGCAGCTGTCGCGTATATCGCGGAGCATTATCGCGAGGACATCTCCGTCGAGCATATCGCTGACGCCGTGCAGCTGAACCCGGCCTACCTCAGCCGAATCTTCAAGCAGTCCACGGGCAAGACGGTGCTCGAGCATCTGACGCTCGTCCGCCTCGCCCGAAGCAAAACGCTGCTGCGCGAGACGTCGTTCAATCTGAGCGAGATTGCCCAGCAGATCGGCTATAACAACGCGAACAGCTTTATTCGTTTTTTCCGCAAGTACGAGGGCGTGACGCCGGGCGAGTTCCGCAAGCTGCAAGATCAGGCGGCCAAGGGCGGAGAAGCCTGAAGCTTGCGGAGGCGGGGCGCCTCAGGAACGCCACCAGCGGCGCAGCTTGCTCCACCAGGGCCGGCTTGGCTGATCGGGCCGGAGCGGATTCGGCTCGGCGGCCGGTCCGAGGGGCCCGCACGGCAGAGCCGGCTCGGTGCCTTGCAGGAACACCTCGACCGCTCCTTCTCCGGGACAAGCGGGAGAGGCGAGAAGTCCGGTCGTCGGATCGATATAGGCATGAACGACGCCTTCCGGCACGGGAAAGCCCTGCGGAGGAGATCCCGCCAGCGCCGACTCCGTGAACTGGGCGAAGATCGGCGCGGCCCGGTGCGCCTCTCCCGACGTAATCGGCCGTCCCCGGTCGTAGCCGACCCATACGGCGGTCGCCAGCTCCGGCGTATAGCCGACGAACCAGGCGTCCGAGTCGGTCGTGCCCGTCTTGCCTGCGACAGGTCGATTCAGCATTTTCGATATTCTCCGCGCGGTTCCGCCCCTGTCGAGTACGCTTTTCAGGAGATGGGTCGTCACGTAAGCGAGGGCGGGCTCGATGGCCGGATCCCGCTTCGGATGGCTTTCGTACAAAATTTTGCCCCGGCGATCCTGAACGAGCGTAATCGCCACCGGCTCGACCCGGTAGCCTCCGCTCGCGAAGACGGAGAAAGCATAAGCCATCTCGAACGGGCTGACCGGGAACGTGCCGAGGGCGAGGGAAGGCACCGCTTTGAGCCGCGAGGAGATGCCGACTTTGCGCGCCATGGCGATGACCGCTTCCGGTCCGGTCTGCATGATCGTATGAACGGCGTAGATGTTGTCGGAGGCGGCGATCGCTTGACGAAGCCCGATATCTCCGTGGAAATAGCGCCCGTTGTAGTTGCTCGGCCGGTAGATCTGGCGATCGTGATCGAAGTAGAACAGCGTGGGCTCGCTGCGAAAGCGCGTCGCGGGCGTAATCGTCCGGCTCTCCAGAGCCGCCGCGTACACGATCGGCTTGAAGGAGGAGCCCGGCTGCCGCGTCGTTGCGAACACCCGGTTGTACTGGTTCGCGCGGAAATTCCGACCTCCGACCATCGCCTTGATATAGCCGTTGCGGGGATCGACGGCGATCAGCGCCGTCTGCAGCTCCTCGTTCGCCCCCTTCAATCCTTTCTTAACGGCAGCTTCTGCCATCTGCTGCACGCGAAGGTCGAGCGTCGTCCGGATCGTCAGTCCCCCTTCGTTCATCAGCCTCTCGTCGATGCCAAGCTGTTCGACCGCGACCTTCTTGACGTATTCCGCGAAATAGGGGGCGGCGCGCTCTTCCTCTTGAGGCAGAGGCCGAACGGCGACGTTATCGCGGAGGGCCCGGTCGGCCTGCAGCTTCGTGATCTGGCCGGTGTCGAGCATCGCGTGCAGCACCTTGCGCGAGCGCGCCCGGGAGCTCTTCGGATTCAGATGCGGGGAGTAGTAGCGCGGCCCCTTGGGAATGCCGGCGAGCAGGGCGCTCTCGGCGACGGTCAGCTCCTTCGCGGACTTGCCGAAGTAAAGCCGGGCCGCGGCCTCCGCGCCGTAAGCTCCGTGTCCGTAGTAGATCTGGTTTAAGTACAGCTCCAGAATTTCTTCCTTGTCGAAGGTTTGCTCCAGCCGGGCCGCGTACCAGGCTTCCTTCAGCTTGCGGGTCCACGTGCGCTCGTGCGACAGATACAGATTGCGGGCAAGCTGCTGCGTGAGCGTGCTTGCGCCCTGCTCCTTGGACATGTGCCGCAAGTCGATCCAGGCCGCCCTCGCCAGACCGCGCCAGTCGACGCCCGCGTGCTCGTAGAAGCGCCGATCCTCGACGGCGAGGGTCGCTTTGATCAGCCACGGAGAGATATCGGCCAGCCTGGCGGTCGGCCGGTTAACGCCGCCCTTGAGGCTGGCGATCGTCTGTCCGTTCGCGTCGACGATCCGGGTCGTCTGCATTGTCGCTCCTGCGGGGAGCGGCGCGTATTTCAGCAGCAGGAAGCCGGCGGCGGCCATAGCCGTCAGCGTGAACAGCGTCATCCAGCCGATTCTGCGCCGAAGCTTGATCCATACGGGGGCTCGGCGGTCGGCCTGTTTGCTTTTGTCGGCTTGACGTTCCATCCTAAGGCCTCCTTCGGAGCGTGGGTGGAAATCGCTTCCTCCGTAGTATGGAGAAGGAAGGGGAAGGCTATTCCCGGCAGCGTCGTTGCGGGCCGAACCGATAATCGTCAAGGGAAGATTAAATTCCGCATCGAATTGTTGATTTTTGGCGTCGATCTTATATAATACTTCTAGTTTGGTACAATAAGCGGGCAGCATTCAGCTCATAGAAAGTAGGGATCGCGCATGTCCTCCATGGAACTGTGGTATACGGAGAAGCAAACCGAGAATTTCGGCATCACGATGAAAATTAAACAAACGATGGTCCACGAAAAGACGGATTTTCAGGAGCTCGCCATGATCGAGACGGAAGAGTACGGCAACATGCTCGTGCTCGACGGCATGGTCATGACGACGGAGAAGGACGAATTCGTCTACCATGAGATGGTGGCGCACCCGGCGCTGTTCACGCATCCGAATCCGGAGAACGTGCTCGTGGTCGGAGGCGGAGACGGCGGCGTGATCCGCGAAGTGCTGAAGCATCCCGAAGTGAAAAAAGCGGTGCTCGTCGACATCGACGGCAAAGTGATCGAATATTCGAAGAAATACTTGCCTTCCATCGCGGGCAAGCTGGACGACCCTCGCGTCGAAGTGATCGTAAACGACGGCTACATGCATATTCACGATCATAAAAATACCTACGACGTGATCATGGTCGATTCCACGGAGCCGGTCGGCCCGGCCGTGAACCTGTTCACGAAGGGCTTCTATCAAGGCATTCACGACGCGCTGAAGGAAGACGGCATATTCGTGGCGCAGACGGACAATCCTTGGTTCAAGGCCGATCTGATCCGCAGCGTCAATCGCGACGTCAAGGAAGTGTTCGACATCGTGCGCGTCTATGTAGCGAACATCCCGACCTATCCGAGCGGCCTGTGGACGTTCACGATGGGCAGCAAGAAATACGATCCGCTGTCCGTGGACGAGAGCAGGCTTCCCGAGCTCGACACCCAATATTACTCGCCTCGGCTGCACAAGGCGGCGTTCGCGCTTCCGAAGTTCGTCGAGGATCTGACGAAATAAAAGGAGACCCGCTAACGCTATGCGCTTAAACCAAGCCTATTCCGGCAACGTGTTCATCTGCAGCTCCGACGATTACGCGGCTTCCCGAGCGGTCATCTACGGAATGCCGATGGACTACACCGTCTCCTTCCGTCCCGGCTCTCGCTTCGGTCCCGGCCGCATTCGCGAAGCTTCCGTCGGTTTGGAGGAATACAGCCCGTATCTGGATCGCAGCCTGTACGATCTGGCTTATTTCGATGCGGGCGACTTGCTGCTTCCGTTCGGCAACGCGGCGAAGAGTCTGGACATCATCGGCGACTACGTGCGAGGCGTGCTGGCCGACGGCAAAATTCCGGTCGGCCTCGGCGGCGAGCATCTCGTCAGCTGGCCGGTCATTCGGGAGGTCTACAAGAAGTACCCGGACCTTGCGATTCTGCACTTCGACGCGCATACCGATCTGCGCGAGGAATACGAGGGCGAGCCGCTGTCCCACTCCACTCCGCTTCGCAAGGCGGCGGAGCTGATGGGACCGTCCAACATCTACCAGTTCGGCATTCGCTCCGGCTCCAAGGACGATTGGATCTATGCGCTGGAGTCCGGGATCCACTTCCATCCTTTCGAGGTGGCCGAGCCGCTTAAGAAGGAGCTTCCTTTCCTGGCCGGCCGTCCGGTCTACGTGACGATCGACATCGACGTGCTCGATCCGTCGGCCGCCCCCGGCACGGGAACGACCGAAGCGGGAGGCATTACGTCGAAGGAGCTGCTGGAAGCGATCCACGCGATCGCCCGCTCAGGCGTCAACGTCGTCGGCTTCGACCTCGTCGAGGTCGCTCCGATCTACGATCCGACGGAGATGACGCCGATCGTCGCCTCGAAGATGATCCGCGAGATGCTGCTTGGCTTCGTAAAATAAAGATATGCGAATCTCAAAAATGCTCCCCCACAGTAACAGGTTCACCTGTCTGCTGTAAGGGGAGCATTTTGCATGCTTGGATAATCTTTCTGATTATCGCGGAAGCTCGTTCGCTATTCGGCGATATGAATGCGAATGCCCAGCTGGTCCAGCTTTTGGAGCACATCCTTCGGCGCGTTAGCGTCCGTTACCAGATGATCGATTTCCCCAAGCGGAAAAATCTCCGTCAAGGAGCTGACCCCGAACTTATCGGAGGTGATCAGCAGAATCTTCTGGTTTGAATTTTTCGCCATTCTTTTTTTCACTTCGATTTCCAACGGATTCGGGTCGGTAATGCCGGATTCAAGCGTGATGCCCGTGGCGCTGAAAAAGAAGATGTTGGAATTGTTTTTCTGGAAGAAGCTTTCGGCTTGTGAGCTGACGAAGGTGCGGGAGGTTTGCCGGAACAAGCCTCCGGAGGCCATCAAGCTTGCCTTGGGGCAGTGCTCGGCCGCAAGATTCATCACATCGAGACCGTTGGTCAAGAGGGTCACTTTGCGGTCTTTCAAATGAGGAACGAGGTAGGAAACCGTTGTTCCTCCCTCCAGCACGAGAATTTGATTGTCCTTTACGAACTGTTTGGCCGCGTATTTGGCGATCGTTTCTTTCTCCGCGTTATACACCGACTGCTTGCTTGCGAATTTGGGCTCGAGAAAATTGGTCAAAGCGTTGACGTGCATGACGCGTCCATGCTTGCGAATAATGATGCCCCGTTCCTCCAAAGAATTAAGATCTCTCCATACCGTCATGGAGGAGATGTTGAAGTGCTCGCACAGCTCTGCTACGGACACGTCGGAATGCTGCTCAATGTATTTTTCCATGCGAATCTTGCGCTCATCGGAGTTCACCCTACGATCCCTCTCCTTTCGTGATATATTATATCATCAAAAGGTGAATGAATGAATTCAAAACGAAAAATATAGAATGTAATCGTTGACATATATATTTTAACGATATAAAATAACAAATGAATTCGAATATATGGCTAAAAATGATATAAGATAACAAAAAGGGGTGATTGGTAGAAAGATAATATCAGCGAAAAGTTTTGGCAAGTCTATAAAATAAAGGGGTGCTTGATCATCATGGAAAAATGGATCCGTTCTGCGCTAGCGATATCTTTGGCATCGACTTTGGCTTTAACCGCTTGCTCTTCAGAAAAGCCCGAATCGACCTCGAATACGGAGAAGGAGACGGAGTCGGCCGGCAAAGGAGAAAAAATTACGTTTTACGCACAGTATCATCCATCGATCGACGCATTGAAACCGCTTATACCGGAGTTTGAGAAAGAAGCGGGGATAACGGTGGAATTGAACGTGCTGCCTTATCCGCAAATTTTGGATAAGCAGCAGGTTGCGCTGACGTCGGGCAGCGACGCGATCGACGTCGGTATGGCGGATCCGATGTATTTGAGCCAGTGGAACAATGGCGGAATGCTGACCGACCTCGGCGAACTGATCGCCGACAAGAACGTCACGAACGACGACCGGCTTGCTCTGGACGACTTTATGCCGCAGGCGCTTAAGCAGATGGCTAACGGCGGGGTGCAGTTTGCTTTGCCGCTGTACGCCGAAACGACAGAGTTATTCTATAACAAAGAGATGCTGGACAAGGCCGGAGTCGAGGTTCCCCAAACGCTTGACGAATTAATGCTTGCCGCCGAGAAGCTGCATGATCCGAAAAACGGTCAATACGGCATCGTGATGCGCGGCCAGAGAGGAAACGGACTGAACATTTTTATCTGGACCGGCATATACCGTTCCTTCGGCGGTCAATTCCTTGCGGGAGACGCCAACGATTTCGATACGCCGGCGGGAATTCAAGCGACGAAGTGGTACGGCGATATTTTGACCAAGTACGGTCCTCCCGGAGCGTCGAGCATCGGTTGGCAGGAGGCGCTGGACACGTTCGCGCAAGGAAAAGCGGCATTCATGATAGACGCTTCCACCTTTGCGGGCACGCTTGAGGATAAGACCAAGTCCGCGGTAGCCGGCAAGGTCGGCTACGCGCCGCTTCCGGAAGGCCCTAACGGCACCTTCCCCGCGCTTGCGGCTTGGGGAATGTTTATTCCTGAAAACTCGACTAAAAAAGAAGCGGCTTGGAAGTTTATTCAGTGGGCGCTCAGCCCCGAGGTGCAGCTGAAATCCGCCGTCGAGCATTCACGCTCCGACGTTGCGCGCCAGTCGGTATGGCAGGCTGACGAATACCGCAGCTTGTTCAGCGCGTGGGGGGAATGGTCGGACGTCACCTTCAACAACATTAACGTCGCGGCTCCCGATTATCGACCGATGATCAAAAACTGGACGCAGGTGGGAGATGAGCTCGGCACGCTCGTATCCGGCGTCACTTCAGGCACGCTAACGGCTGAAGCGGCAATGAAAAAAGCGCAAAACGAAATTAAAATCACTCCATAGTCATACCGAACGCATGCCGGGGTTTGGCACATTCGTCGACTACGTCGAATCGTGCGAAAGCCCGGCGTGTTTCTCCAAGGAGTCAGAAGGTGGGAGAAAATATTGAATGGCCATTTGTTGAATCCGTTTAGGCGCTTATCCCAGCGGAACAAAGTATTGTTCTAGATGCTGATGCCGGCTTTGGTATTTATCTTTGTGCTGACTATATATCCGACGGTTTATTTGCTTTACGTTTCCCTAACCTCTTATAACACGATGGAGCAGGGCTCCATGCGGTTTGTCGGGCTTGACAATTTTATTGCTTTCGTGAGCGATTCGAGCGCATGGCACGCCTTCTGGATTTCCATGAAGCATGTGGTCGTTACGCTGTCTGTGGAGCTGATTCTTGGAACGCTAACGGCTGTCGCGGCTTACCGGCTGCTGAACAAATGGTATTCGCGCTGGATGCGCACGTTTATCCTGCTTCCTTTGATGGTTCCCTCGGTGGTCACCGGGATCACTTGGGCGCAGCTGTTCAGTCCCACGAACGGATTTTTCTCTTATCTGGCCTCCAAGCTGGGATTTTACTCCGTCGGTTTTCTCGGCGACGCTTCTACGGCATTTTCCTCGCTCGTGGTTATCGACGTGTGGCAGTGGACGCCTTTCATTTTTTTGATGGTATTGGCCGGGCTGGAATCGCTCCCGCCTGAGCCGTACGAAGCGGCCGCCATTGACGGCGCAGGCAGAGCGAGAACGTTCTGGTCCATTACGATCCCGCTGCTGAAGCGGAACTTTCTGATTACGATCATTTTGAAAATCATTTTCAGCTTCAAGGTTTGGGCTGAGATTTATATGACGACTAGAGGCGGTCCGGGCAATTTGACCGAGACGCTGAACATTCATATTTTCAACGTCGCTTTTGTGAATAACGATTTCGGCTATGGCGGAGCGCTGTCGTTTATTTATTTGATCGCGCTGAACGTGATTTTGTTTGCCTTCTTCAAGGTGCTCTTTCCGAAAAATGCTTCATAATGACAGGTGGCGATTGCTAAATGAGAACCGGACGCGATCCGTGGAATTTCGTATATTTCTTATTTCTTGCGGCGATGCTCGTCTTTTGCGTTCTGCCGATTTATTGGATCTATTCTATTTCCGTCAAATATCCCGTAGATGCGCTATCGATGCCGCCCAAGCTCATCTTTACGCCGACGCTGGATAACTTTCGCACCATTCTCGAAAGCGATTTTTTCGGTCCTTTCATGAATAGTCTGAAGACGTCGCTTCTGGCGACCTTCGGCACGCTGCTGCTCGGCGCGCCGGCCGCTTACGCCTTCTCCCGCTGGGAAGGAAGACCGCTTAAAAATACGCAGCTTTGGGTGCTGTCGCCCCAGATGATACCGCCTATTGTCGTGATGGTTCCGTTTTTTCTGTTCTGGACGACACTGGATTTGACGAGCACCCACGTTCCTCTTGTCGTCATGCTGATCCTTGCCAATCTTCCATTGTGCGTTTGGATCGTGAAGGGCTTCTTCGACGATATTCCGAATGATTTCGACGAATCGGGCATGCTGGACGGCTTGAATCGGGTCACGGTTTTTTTTCGGATTGCGCTGCCGCTTAACCTTACGGGGCTCGTGGCTGCCGGAGGCTTTATTTTCATTCAATGCTGGAACGAATTTACGTTCTCTTTTCTGTTGACCGAGGAAGGAAACAAGACTCTGCCTGTGCAGATCGCGCAGTTTATTACCCCGACAGGCACGCTGTGGGGACAAATCACGGCTGCCTCCGTGTTGGCTATGCTGCCGCAAATCCTGCTGCTGATCTTTTTGCAGAAGTATCTCGTTCGCGGGTTCTCCATGGGGCTGAAATAAGAGAAGGGGGGATATGCGGTGAAAGCAGCACTACTGACGGCGCCGGGACAAATGATCGTTCGCCAGATAGAAGAGCCGGGACGGGCGACGGGAGATCAGGTGCTCGTTCAAATTCGGCGCGTTACGCTATGCGGCTCCGATATTCATTATTTCCTGCATGGGGCCGTGTCGACGCAAGTGGAGCTCCCCATTATTATCGGCCACGAGGCTTCCGGCATCGTGTTGGCAACGGGAGAACGGGTCACGAGCGTGAAGCCCGGCGATTGCGTGGCTATCGAACCGGGACGCTGGTGCGGCAGCTGCTCCTATTGCCGTCAGTCCCGTTATCAATATTGCGAGAATATGCGCTTCATGGCTTCGAAGGGTTATCCGGGGGCGCTGCAGGATCAGGTGCTGTGGCCCGAGTATGCGGTATGGAAGCTGCCGGACACGATGTCGTTGGATGAGGGGGCGCTGCTGGAGCCGCTCTCCGTCGCCTTTGCCGCGATGGAGCAGACCGATATGAGCAAAGTGTCGTCGGCGCTCGTAATCGGTGCGGGCTCGATTGGACTGCTGACCTACGAACTGCTTCGTCGGCTGTACCCGCACATCGTTTGCAGCGTGTCGGACAAGTTAAAGGAACGGTTCGAGCTGGCCGAGCGGCAGGGCTTCGAGCTCGATAGGCGGATCTTATCCGGCCGCGAAGGAGAGAGGCTTCCCGAAGCCGATCTGGTCATCGATACGACCGGGCATCCGGCGGCAATATCGGAGGCTTTCCATGCCATGAGAAAAGGGGGAGAGCTTCTGCTGATCGGCCTCTCGAACCAGCCTCTCGACCTCCGTGTGCTGGAGCTGGTGTACAAGGGGGCGACCGTCAGGGGAGCGTACCGTTACGCGCATACGTACCCGAAGCTGATCGAGCTTGCGGCGCGCGAACGGATGCGCTCGTCCAGGCTGATTACGCAGCGCTTTCGGCTGGACGACGTTCAAGAAGCGTTCCAGTGCGCCGCTCAACCGCAAAAAAGCTTGAAGGTCGTGATCGAATGGTAAGGAAAGAAGCGATTCTGACATTTGATATTGGAACCAGCTCGCTTAAGGCGTGTTTGTGGAATGATGAAGGCGGCGTTGTGGCGACCGAGCAGGCGGGGTACGATGTCGAGCTGGGGCCTGGCGGGGAAGCCGAACAGAATCCGGAGGATTGGCTTCGGGCGGCCTTCGATACCTCTGCGTCGTTGATGGAGAGGTTCGGTGCCGCCTACGAGGTGGCGGCGATCGGCCTTACCGGCCAGATGAGCGGCTGCGTGCTGGCCGACTCGGAAGGGCGAGCGAGGCTGCCCGCCATGACCTGGCAGGACAGGAGATCCGCATCCGTCATTCAGCCGCTCTCTCCGGCGTTTGCGGAAGGACAATTCTATGAATGGACAGGTCAGCGGTTTGACGCCGGTTTGCCTTTTGCCAAGCTGATGTGGATTCAGACCCGCTATCCGGAGCTGATTGCCGGAAGCACGATGTTCGATGCCCAGAACTGGCTGGCGTTCCGTCTGACGGGCGCAAGGGTCACCGACATTTCCAATGCTTCCGGCACAGGCATGATGAATATTCGTACGCGGGAATGGTCGGACGAGGTGTGCCGGGCGCTGAAGCTTCCGGCTGACGTGCTGCCCCGGATCGTGCCTTCCAGCGCTATCGCGGGCAGGCTGCTGCAGGCGCCGGCAGCCAAGCTCGGGCTTGCATCGGGCATTCCGGTCATCATCGGGATGGGCGACGGCCCCTCGTCCTGTCTCGGACTGGGCATCGCGGAATTCGGCCAAGGATATTGCCAGATCGGCACCTCGGCCTGGATCAGCACATACAGCAACCGTCCGCCGGAGCGCGGAGACCAAGGGCTGATGGCTTATGCCTACGGACATGGCTACGTGCCGACAGGCTCGATGCAGGCGGCCGGTCAAGCGCTGGCATGGGCCGAAGAATGGCTGGACGGCGCGAAGCTGGGCAGCTATCCGGACAGCAAGCTGCCCTATCATCTTCCTTATATGTTCGGAGAGCGATCTCCGCATTGGTTCAGCGAGCCTCGCGGCACTTTTTTCCAACTGGCTTCCTGGCACGGCAAAACGGAAATCTACACGTCCGTATTCGAGGGAGTTGCGTTTCAGCTTCGCATGATCAAGGATATTTTCCGAAAGCGGGGCCTGCTGGCTCCCGACCAGCCGCTGCTCGTATCCGGGGGTCTGTTACGGGCCCCGGATATGCCCGAACGGCTGGCAACCCTGTTGGGCGAGTCCGTCAGAGTTGCGGACGACCCCGTATCGTCGACGAGTCTCGGCGCATTTTTCTGTGCCAAGGCGGGGATTGAGGGCAAGGACCCGCTGCGGCTGGCCGCTGCGCCCGGCAGCCATCTCGTGTCAGGCCAAGACCGGGACGGGATCGTCTCGGATCGGTACGCCCGATTTTTGCGATATGTCGATCTGATATGCGACGGCGACTAAAACAAGCTTATAGATAGAAAAGGAGAAGAGACCTCATGAGCACATCCAATTATAACAAGTTCCCAGAAATTTGCATTCATCGCAATGAAGGACAGGCGTGGCAAGGCTATGAACGAATCGCGCGCGAGCTGGCTGAAGCGGCTTCCCGATCGGATAAGAAAAAGCGGATTCTGACGGTCGAATGCTATCCGTCGGTCAGGGAAACGGAGATTGCGGCCGGCTTGTCCGCCCATCTTCGCCCAAGCGTCGTCTTGTTCGCCAAGGATGCGGTAATCGATAGCGGCCTCTTCGAGGAGAAGGTGGGGAAATACCTGACGGACGACAGGGTCTTCGGATACATGTACCCTCATCGTCTGGAAGATTTCTATGACGCAGGCAAAATCGAGCGGCTGCGGCGATCGATTGAAGAAGCCGCCGACGGTGTAGTCGTGATCATCGGCTTCGGGGCTTCGCTCGTGGCCGAACCGGATCTGTTGGTCTATGCGGATCTGGCTCGTTGGGAAATCCAGCAGAGATACCGCAGCAAGGAATTCGGCAACTGGATGACGGACAATCGCGAGGAGGACATCCTTAAAAAGTACAAGCGGGGCTTCTTCTTCGAGTGGAGAATGGCGGACCGGTTGAAGCGCGGATTGTTCGAACGAATCGATTATTATCTCGACACCCATATTCAGGATGCTCCAAACATGATTACGGGAGCGGCGCTGCTCGAAGGGTTGGATCAGGTGGCCCGCCGTCCGTTCCGGCTCGTGCCTTATTTCGACCCCGGAGTGTGGGGCGGCACCTGGATGGAGAAGGTATGCGATCTGCCGCAGAGCGACAAAAATTACGCCTGGAGCTTCGACGGGGTGCCCGAGGAGAACAGCCTGTATTTGACCTACGGCGGAGTCCGCATAGAAACGCCGGCTGTTAATGCGATCTTCTATCGCCCGAAGGAGCTGCTTGGGGAATACGTCTACGCCCGTTTCGGAGCGGAATTCCCGATTCGCTTCGACTTTCTGGACACGATGGAAGGCGGCAATCTGAGCCTTCAGGTTCATCCGATGAGCGAGTACATTCGCGAGCATTTCGGGATGAGCTACACGCAGGACGAAAGCTACTATTTTCTCGACGCGGTCCCGGATGCGATCGTCTATTTGGGCGTGAAGGACGGGGTCGATCCGGAGGAAATGTTCGAGCAGCTCGAACGCGCGGAAAAAGGGGAAATATCGTTCCCTTCGGAACGTTTTGTTCAAACGTACCCGGTCAAGAAGCACGACCACGTTCTGATTCCGTCCGGCACGGTCCACTGTTCGACTACTGGTTCGATGGTGCTGGAGATCAGCGCTACGCCTTATATATTTACTTTCAAGCTGTGGGATTGGGACCGCGTAGGTCTGGACGGCAAGCCGAGACCGGTTCATCTGCGTCACGGCAAAGCCAACGTGCAGTGGGATCGCTCCGAGGAATGGGTGCGAAAAAATCTGTTGAACCGCGTAGAGAAGATAGCGGAAGGCGACGGTTGGGTGGAAGAAAGAACGGGCCTGCATGAGTTCGAGTTCATCGAAACGCGCCGTCACTGGTTCGATTCGCCGGTTCAGCACGACACGCAGGGCAAGGTGAACATGCTGAACCTGATCGAGGGCAGGGAGGCAATTGTAGAGAGCCCTGCGGGAGCGTTCGAGCCCTTTGTCGTCCACTATGCGGAGACGTTCATTATCCCGGCCAGCGTCGGTCCTTACACGATTCGCCCATACGGCGAGAGCGAAGGCCGGCGAATCGCCACGATCAAAGCCTTTATTAAATAATTCATCGGGGGGATCGGAAAGGGGACAACCATGATGGGGGAAAAGACAACTTTTTATCCGGGGCTGGATGTGTATATTCGACAAGATCCGCTCGGCTTCGCTTATGGAGACGGAGTATGCGGCCCTGCGCCGGAGCAGCGCACGCTGAGCCAGATTCGCGGCAGCCTGCGCGACGCGAACGCCAGCGGGCCCGAGATCGTATATGCGATTGCGATGGACGTATCCAAGAAGGAGCATCGGCAAAATCTGCTGGATCGCATGCTGCTGTTCGGCGTTGTCACGTACGCCTCGGGAAGGCTCGGAGACGAGCCGATCCGCAGCCAAGGCCATATTCACCGCGTATCGGAGCACAGCGGCTGGTCGCCGCCCGAAATCTATGAAATTTGGTCGGGCAAGGCCTACATTTACATGCAGGAAAAAGCCGAGGACCATCCGGGAAGATGCTTTGCCGTGTACGCGGAGCCGGGCGACGTCGTTGTCGTCCCTCCTTTCTGGGCGCATGCCACGATCAGCGCCGATCCGAACCAGGCGCTGACGTTCGGTGCGTGGTGCGACAGGGAATACGGCTTCGAATACGACGAGATCAAGGCGCGCAACGGACTGGCCTGGTATCCGATTGTCGAGAAGGATGGACGAATCAAGTGGGTAAGAAACGAGCGTTACGAGCAATCGGAGCTGGTGGTCAAAAAGCCGGGGGATTATTCCCGTTTGGGCATTACGAGCAATCAGCCGATCTACGAGCAGTTTGCCGAGAACCCCGATCGGTTTCAGTTTGTATCCAAACCGGGGCTGAAAGGGAAAAGCTGGATCTCGTTTACCCCATAAAGCGCAAAGGCGGTGCAGCAACATGATGATCTTACCTTCCCAAGCCAGCTTCTCCCCGTCGAACGGCCGATTGAGCGGGGAACAGGTCAACCGTGCGGTACGCAGGCTTAAGGACCTGAGAGGCCTATTTGCCGACGAGGCCGCGTTCCTTGCCATGGACCCCGAGCAAATCGTCTACGAGGTGCATGCGCACGATGCTTGCGGGCCTGTTGAGGGCGGTTTATTTTTCGGCGTAAGCACCCTATTCCCGGGCAAGGTCGGCCAGGAATATTTCATGACCAAGGGACATATTCACGAGCGGCGCAACCGGGGAGAATATTACTGGGGGATAGAGGGACGGGGCGCACTGGTGACGATGAACGAGCGGCGGGAGGCGACCGTCGCGGTCATCGAGCCGGGCTCTCTTCACTATGTTCCGGGGAATACGGCGCATCGAATAGCGAATACCGGAAACGTTCCGCTTGTCGTCGGAGCCTGCTGGCCGGCCGATGCCGGCCATGATTACGATGCCATAGCCGAGCGGGGATTCCCGGTTCGGATCGTGGAGGAGAACGGAGCTCCGGTCGTACGGAACAGGGAGGATGAACGGGATGGGAGATAGGACGGTTGTTCATTTCGGGGCGGGCGCGCTCGGCCGGGGCATGGTCGTGCCGCTGCTCCATGAGAGCGGGTATAACGTCGTGCTCGCCGATACGAACGCCGAGTTGAACGCGGCGCTCAACCGGGAGCGCGGATACCGGCTGGCGATTTCCGACGGCGATTCGGTCGAGCGCAAGATCGGCATCGTGGAGGCGGTATCGCCGATTACGGAAGGGGACAAGTTAGCGGCGTATATGAAGCAGGCCAACGTGATCACAACCTCGGTGCGAAGAGAAAATCTGATTCATGTGGCCCGGACGGTGGCGGAGACATGGGGGCATCAGGACGGTGAAGGGCGCCGAATCATTTGTTGCGAAAACATTGAACATGTCGGGCGGTATTTCAGCGGTCTGCTTGAACAGGCAGCCGAGGACGAGGGGCAGCATGCCCGCTTGAGGCGTGTTGCCGTTCCCGACACGATCGTGGATCGGATTTGCGCGGCGAATTGGCCGGAAAATACCGATGTGGTCAGCGAGGTTTATCACGAATGCTCCGTTGATGCGGCGACGCTGGCCGATACCGGCATTGCTCTTATACCGTCCGTAGAACGGATCGAGCAGCATTTTTCCAGGAAGCGGCTGCTGCTCAACACCTATGCCGACGCCATCTCTTTTCTGGCCAAGGCCGAGGATCTGACCTATCTGTACGAAGCGGCGCGCAGCGAGGAGATCAACCGCCGAATCGAGCCCTATATGGCGCTGCTTCAGGAAGTGCTTAAGCTGGAGTTCGGCTGCGACGAGGCTATGCTTCGCTCGTGGAGAGAAAAATACAAGCAGCGGCTCGGCAATGACGGAATACCAAGAGAACTCGGCACGGTGGCAAGAAATCTGAAGGCGAAGCTTGCTCCGGGAGAACGTTTTGTCTGGCCCTTGCTCAAGCTGCAGGAGCGCGGTATCGATATCGATCAGGGGGCGGCGTTTCTCGCTCACTTGATCCGTGTCGGTACGCGGCTTGAACCGGACTCCGATCTGCTGCAGTCCGGATTGTACGAGCTGTGGAACGGGTCGCCTGCCGGCAGACAGCTTTATGAGCAGGTTCGGGCTCATCTGGATTCCGCGAATCGACCGTCGCCGTAACACGCGCCAGCAGGAAAAGCCCGATATACGGAGGCCGCTCCGGGACACCAAATGCCCGGGCGCGGCCTTATTTATTTTTCTGAAACTGAGCCGGCGTCGTTCCGGCGACTCGCTTGAATATTTTCGCGAAATATTTGGGGTTGTCGAAGCCTACTCGTTCCCCGATCTCGTACCAGGGCAGCAAGCCTTCGCGGAGCAGCTCTTTCGCCCTGTCGACGCGGAGGTTGTGCAAATAATGAACGAAGGACTGTCCGGTGCTCTTGGAAAACAGAAAGCTGAAGTAGTTGTCGCTCAGATTCACGTGAGCGGCGACTTCCTGCACCCGCAGCGGATTGCGGTAATTCTCCTTCATGTACCGGATCGCTTGTTCGATCTCGCTCCTCCTTCCGTTCTGCGAGCAATCCTCCAGCAGCTCCCGCGCCACCGTATGGAACCGCCAGCACCACTCCCGCAATTCCTCGTAGGTGTCCAGCTGGTTGAGCTGCTCGAAGGGCGAGGACTGCTCCCAGAAGCCCTGCAGCGGATAGCCCCACTCCCCCAATAGGAGCGCGACCGCCGACTGCCATTGCAGCATCCGGTCTCGAACGAGGCGCGGGGCGACCCGCGTCGGCGGAACCGCGGGAAACAGCTCCTCGAATCTTCGGGCCGCCAGACCGCCGTCCGATTGCTCGAGCGCGGCCAAATAGGCTTTCAGCACCGCGGTCTCAGCGAAGCGGGCGGACTCTTCGGAGCTCTCGCCCCGCTCCTCCTCCGGCGAATAGAGATGAACCGCGCCGGGACCGGCATAGAATCGTCCGGAGAGCGCCTCTTGCGCTTCCCGGTAAGCTTCGGCCCGCTCCTCCGTCCTGCGCCGAACGGAGCCGAGGCCGACTGACAGCCGGGCCCCCTCGGGGCCCAGCTTCCGCAGCGCGGCTTGGAGATCGTCTCGCCAGCGTTCGGCCAGCGCTTCGTCGCTCTCTGAGTCCGCAGGTTCGGCGGAGGAGACGAATACGGAGTCCGGCGCGGCGGCGTGCACGATCGCTTCCCGCAAGCCGGGCTCCGAAGCCGCGGCGAGCAGGCGCCCCGCCGTCCCGCCGGCGGCGTCCGGAGGCAGGCGCACGATCCCTACGGCGAACAGCCGCCCTTCCGGAACGAATGGGCGACCTTCGCCGCCCGTCCGGGCGCCGGCCAGCCATTCCGGCAAGCCGAGCCCGGAAGCCGGCCCCGAATCGCTTCCCGACCGCTTTAGCAGTTCGCCCGAAGCTCCCTCCTTGGCGTTTTTCGCCTGAAGCACCGATTCCAGAAGCTCCTCCGGACTCATCGTCAGCTTGTGCACGTAATCGATCACGCCGAGCCGGATCGCTTCCCGGACCGCGCCGAAGTCTTCGCGCACGCTTAGAATCAGGATCGCCGTATCCGGAAGCTCCTTGCGCACCTGACGAATCATTTCCAGCCCGTCCATAATCGGCATCTGAATGTCCGTGATAACCATATCGGGCTTCAGCCGGCGGATCAGCTCCAGGCCGGTCCGTCCGTCCGCGGCGTCGCCGACGACCTGAATGCCGTGCTCCCCCCAGGGAATGCCCGACAAAATTCCTTTGCGCACGAGCACTTCATCTTCCACGACGACGATTCTCATCGTCTTCCTTCACCTCCGCCTCCGGCTCCGGTTGCCGCTCTAGCGGCAGCCGGATCGATACGTACGTTCTGCCTTCCTCTTCCGCTCTGCGAATGGCGACTCCGTAGCCCTCGCCGTACATCATGCGAACTCTCTTGTGCACGTTGCGCAGCCCGACGCTGGTGAAGCCGGCCGGCCGCTCGTCGTCGCCGATCCGTTCGGCGATGTCGCGCAGCCGTTCCTTGTTGACCTCCAGGCCGTTGTCCACGATTTCCAGCAGGAGCTCGCCGGGAGCGACGACCCGCGAGCGGATTAGCATCTCTCCCTGTCCCTCCTGGAAGGAGGCGTGCCGATACACGTTCTCGACGAGCGGCTGAAGCGACAGCTTCGGAACAAGCGCGTCCAGCGTCTCTTCTTCGAGCTGCTCCGATACGGAAACATGGTCTCCGAACCGATAGCGCTGAATCGTCATGAAATAACGGACGTTGTCCATTTCCTCCCGCAGGCTGATGAGCTCCTGCCCGCGATGGATGCTCATGTCGAGAAGATGGCCCAGAGACATGAGCATCTCGGTAATCGGCTTCGTTCCGGCCATGATGGACATCCAGCGGATCGTATTCAGCGTATTGTGCAAAAAATGCGGATTGATCTGGGCCTGCAGCGCCTCCAGCTTGGCCTGCTCGTGGTGTCTCTCCAGCACGATCTCGCGGTCGATATGGCCCCGCAGGCGGTCGAGCATTTTGTTGAAGGCTTGGCCGAGCAGCCCGGCCTCGTCTCTCGTCGCGATCTCCACGGTGACGTCGAGCCGCCCTTTCTCCACCTGCTTCATGACGTTTCTTAACCGGCGCAAAGGACGGGTAAGCATGTTCGAGAAAAAGACGATGACGCCGAGAAACACGACCATGCTGACCGAGAAGATCGTAATGGATACGTTGCGGATCCGGTCGATCTCGCGAAAGACGGCGCCGTGCGGCACGATCTGCACGATTTTCCAGCCCGTCATCGGCAGCGAATACGTACTCAGCACGAATTTGGCTCCGTTCGCCTGCGTGCTGACGGTGCCGTCCCCGGAGCTCTCGATCACGGGGCGCAGAGCTTCGTACAACGGAAGGGCCTCCTCCGGAAGCGGGGTCAGCGCCTGGTCGCCCGGCCCGACCAGCAGCCCGAAGCCGGGCGTGGCGGGATGGCCGGCCTGCAGAATATCGAGATACGATTGCGTCGGCTCGCTAATGACCAATTGACCGATTCCCCGGTTGCTCTCGTCGCGAAAAACCATCGATACGGTCAGCAGCGTCTGCTTGTCCGGAGCGGCGTAGCTGGCGTGATTCAACGTCCACACCATATAGCCGTTCTCCTCCAGCGTGTGCCGGAACCACTCGCTTTCCTTTATGGCGCTCATCGCTTGCGGCGTCCGGCCCCAATTGGTGTACAGCGAGCCGTAGTTGTCGAAGACAGAGAAATAGAAGCTGTCGCTGGCGGTCGCCGTCGACATTTCCAGAAACTTCTTGTCCATCACGTGGGTGTTGTCCAGCATATCGCGCTCCGTGACCGGCGGGCGCAGCAGCGCGCGCTTCACGTTCTCGTCGATGACCAGGGAGGCGGTCGCGTGCATCATCGTCTGCAGCTTGCGTTCAATATTCAGGTTGATCTGGTGCAGCCGCTCCTCGGCCGAAGACTCGACCTGGTGGCGCAAAATATTTTCGATTTCCTTATACGTATATAGGCTGGCTCCGAGAATCGGGACGAGCACGAACGCGACGAAAGCGGCAATCCATTTCGTGCGCAGACTGGTGAAGGGCAAGGCCATGGCTGCCGGTCTCCTTAGTGTCGGGTATTCAACCTTCCGTTTGCAGCAAGTGTGCCCCGCTTGGCGCATCCGAATCCTCCGCGCAGAGCGGCTCGAAGCGATGCGAGGACTTTCTTGCAATATAGCGCTTTCATTTCATCAGTATAGGCAGGCTTAGCCCTTCATGTAAACGAATTGGCCCGAATTCGGAGAATCGTCGCTCTTTTTCTTAAAATCGTAGCCCAACGCCCGAGAACGTCTTCCGGCTGAGCCGATGATCATAGAATTGTATCCGTTTTCAGCGGGAATGGGTGTATCGGGCCTGCGTCGGGAAGCGCTAACATGGGCGTTAGACTTCGGCAGTTGGAAAGGAGAGATCGTTATTCGCACGCAAAAGCAATCCGATACGCTGGCCGGGTGGATGTTCATCCTGCCCGCCATTGCAGGCTTCGGAATATTGACGATCGTTCCAATCGTTTTGTCGCTGGTGATCAGCTTCACCGACTGGAACTTTCTCGATGGGTTAAAAGGACTGAGGTTTATCGGACTGCGCAACTTTGTGGAAATGTGGTCGGACAAGTGGTTCGTGGACAGTCTGCGGAACAACCTGGTGTTCGCCGCGGTGACCGTGCCGGCCACGATCGTATTGTCCCTGCTGGCGGCGATTGGCCTGAACAAGGGCGTCTATCTGAAATCGCCGATCCGGCTCATGATCTTCATGCCTTACGTCTCCAACATCGTCGCTATCTCGATCGTCTGGGGAACGCTGTACAATCCGTCGATGGGGCCGATCAATTCGTTTCTCCGGAGCGTCGGCGTAACCGATCCGCCGGGCTGGCTGGCGAGCAGCGCCTGGGCGCTGCCCGCGATCATGATCATGACGATATGGGCCAACGTCGGCTACAACATGATTATTTATTTGGCGGGCCTGCAGGGGATATCCAAGGATCTGTACGAGGCCGCGAAGATCGACGGGGCGGGGCCGGTGCGCAGCTTCTTCCGCATCACGCTGCCGATGCTGTCGCCGACAACCTTCTTCGTCATGATCACCAGCATCATTCATTCGTTCCAGGTGTTCATCGCGGTGTTCGTCATGACGAAGGGCGGGCCCGGCTCGTCCACGACGGTGCTGACGTACTATTCGTACCGCACGGGCTTCGATTTCTACAAAATGGGCTATTCGTCGGCCATGGCCTGGATTTTGTTCCTGATTATTTTCCTGATTACGTTCCTGCAGTGGCAGGGACAGAAAAGATGGGTGCACTATTGAGCCGCAGCTAAGAGGAGGAAACCGTATGGAGTTGATACTGGCGGGCAAGCGCCTGTCCCTGCCGAAGCTGGCGCTGACCGCGCTGCTGGCCGCGTTCGGTCTGCTGATGGTGCTGCCATTCGCATGGATGCTGTCCACCTCGTTCAAAATTCCGATCGACGTGTTCAATTATCCTATCGAATGGATACCGAAGCGCTTCAATTGGAACAACTACGAACGCGTCTGGAACGGAACGCAGCCTTTCGATTTGTTTTATTATAATTCCGTGAAGGTGACGGCGATTACGGTCGTCGGCACCGTGCTGGTCTGTTCGGCGGCGGCCTACGGCTTCTCCCGAATCCGGTTCAAGGGCCGGGACGCAGTGTTCTTCGTCTTTCTGGCGACGCTGATGATTCCGGACCAGGTCACGCTCGTGCCGCGTTTTATCATTTTCAATTACCTGGGCATATACGATACGCATTTCGCGCTGATTTTGCCGGGGATGTTCACGGCCTTCGGGGTGTTCCTGCTCCGGCAGTTCTACGTCGGCATCCCGGAGGACTTCTCGGAGGCGGCCAAAATCGAGGGAGCGGGGCACTTCCAGACGTGGCTGCGCATCATCCTGCCGCTGTCGAAGCCCGCGCTCGTGTCTCTCGTCATTCTAAGCTTCACCTGGAACTGGAACGAGTTCGTTAATCCGCTCGTCTTCCTGGCCTCGAAGGAGCTGTACACGATTCCGCTCGGTTTGACGAACTTTATCGACGAATCGGGAACCGATTACACATTGATGATGGCCGCAGCGGTCAGTTCGATCCTTCCGGTCATCGCCCTCTTCCTGGCTTGCCAGAAGTGGTTTATCGAGGGGGTGGTGTCCAGCGGCGTTAAAGGTTGATGGGCAAAAGCAATTCCATTCACATGAAAAGGGAGATGTCGAATGAAAAAGTTTACGATCTCGTTGTTCGCGTTAGGCCTGGCCCTGACTATGGCGCTGGCGGGCTGTTCCGGCGGGAACAGCCATTCCGCTCCGTCCGGCTCCTCGGAGACCGGAGGAACCGGCAATGTTGTCAAGCTCAAATTCTGGGGCGCCGTGCCGGAGGAGTCCGGGCCGAAGCAGGCCGTGGACAATTGGAACAAGGCCAACCCGGACATTCAGGTGGAATACGTCCGCTTCGTCAACGACGAGAGCGGCAATACGAAGCTGGAGACGGCGCTGCTCGCCGGCGACCAGGTGGACTTGTTCATCAATTACCGGATGGACAAGCTGGCCAAGCGCATAGAAGCGGGGATGGTCGAACCGCTGGACAGCTATATCGAGCAAAGCGGCTTCGACCTCGCGGACAATTTCGGAGAGAACTCGATCACGAAATTCGAAGACAAGACTTACTATATCCCGGCCATTATATTGAACGACTTCGTCTCGCTGAACAAAACCTTCCTGGACGAAGCCAATCTCCCGATTCCTCAAGAATGGACTTGGGACGAGTATATGGACTACGCCGCGAAGCTTACTCAGGGAGAAGGAGCGGACAAGCGCTGGGGCTCCTATACCGATCTGCTGCAGCCGAAGATTTTCGAGTATTTGGACAAGGCGGTCAAGACCGAGCTCGGCCCGGACGCTTTCTATAAGGAGGACGGCTCGAGCAACTTCGACGATCCGGCGTTCAAGCGTTATTTCGACATCATGTACAACCTGGAGAAAACGCTGAAGGCGCAGCCGCCGATCGCGGAAGCGAAGGCGACGAAGATGGAAGGCATTCAATTGTTCCTTACGAACAAGGTCGCCATGCACTGGATCGGCACGGCAAGCCTGCGCAACATCAAAAACACGACGGACTATCCGCACGATTTCATTACGGCGTTCGCGCCTCCTCCGAAGCTGACCGAGAACAGCAAGTATCTCGGCGGCGGAACCGGGTATCTGGATTTCACGACGATCAACGCCAAGTCGCAGCACAAGGACGCCGCATGGAAATTCATGCAGTGGTACGTGACGGAAGGCAACGAGCCGCTCATCGCCGGCGGGCGCGTTCCGGCTTGGAAGAAGGCGGACCAGGACAAGGTCGCTTCGCTGATTCTTGGCGAAAATCCGGAAAAGCTGTTCGACGTGGAATCGTTTAAGCAGGTCGTTTTCGCCGACGTCGAGTACGTCCGCGATACGAAGTTCGATCATCTGGCGGAAATCCAGAAGATCGTCGAAGAAGAGGGCGAACGCGTCCTCATCGGGGAGAAGCCGACGGAGGATGCGGTGAAATCGATGAAGGAACGGGCGGACAAGCTGCTGCTCGGCTCCCAATAAACGAATCTGGGAAAGGAAGACAACCTCTATGACGAATAACAGCATCGCTTACGCTACTGAAATTCCGGTCGTACTGGACACCGACGTACTCGTCATCGGAGGAGGGCCCGCCGGCATCGCGGCGGCCCTTGCCTCCGCAAGGGCAGGAGCGCGGACGGCGCTGGTCGAGCGTTACGGCTTCCTGGGAGGCAACGCCACCGCAGGGCTGGTCGGTCCGTTCATGACCTCTTACAGCGACGACGGACAGACGCAGCTCGTCAAAGGCGTGTTCGACGAGCTGGTTCGCCGGATGGAATCGTTCGGGGGAGCCGTTCACCCGGAGAAGGTTCGAACGGGCAGCCCGTATTCCGGCTTCTTCAGCAAGGGGCACGATCACGTGACGCCGTTCGATCCGGAGGCGGTGAAGCTGGCCGCCGCGGAGATGATGGAGGAAGCGGGGGTCCGGACCTTCATGCACACGTTCTTCGTGGACGCGATCGTAGAGGACGGCCGCGTGAACGGGGCGATTCTCGTGAATAAGTCCGGCCTGCAGGCGGTACGGGCCAAGACGACGGTCGACTGCAGCGCAGACGCCGACGTGGCTTCCCGCGCCGGCGCGGAGCTCGAGACGGGCCGGAAGTCGGACGGATTGACCCAGCCGATGACGATGTTCTTCCGCGTCGCGGGCGTCGACGACGAAGAGATTCTGAAATACGTCGAGGAGCATCCCGAAGAACGGGACCTGCTGTTCGGCAGCCTGATCGAAGAGAAACGGGCTACCGGCGAGTGGAAGGTGAACAAAAATCACTTGGGCATCTACCGGACGACCCAGGCCGGCGTATGGCGGGTCAACACGAGCCGGGTGCAGGGGCTGAGCGGCACGAGCGCGGAGGATCTGGCGAAGGCCGAGCTGGAGGGCCGCAGGCAAGTGTTCGAGCTGCTGGATTTCTTCCGCAAGTACTTCCCGGGCTTCCGGAACGCGGTGCTTGTCGATACGGCGACGCAGATCGGAGTCCGCGAAACGAGGAGAATCGTCGGGGAATATATGCTCACTGCGGAAGATTTGATTAGCGGCCGTTCCTTCGACGACGTCATCGCCCTGTACGGGTATCCGATCGACATTCACAGTCCGAACGAAGTGACGACAGAGTTCAGCAAAGAGTATCATACCGCGAACATTTATCAGCTTCCGTACCGGATTCTCGTGCCCCGGAAGACGGAGGGACTGCTGGTTGCGGGCCGCTGCGTATCCGCGACGCACGAGGCGCTCGGAGCGATCCGCGTCATGCCGTGCGCGTTCGCCCTCGGCCAGGCGGCGGGAGCCGCGGCCGCGCTGGCCGTCGCGCAAGGGACGGAGCCGCGCGGCGTGAACGTGCAGGAGCTTCAGCGGACGCTGCGGGCGCAAGACGTCGTGCTGCCGGAAGGCGTGGTCTGACATGACGAACGCGAACGGATCGCGGGCGATTCCCGTCGTTCCGCGGGAGATGGCTGCCGCGGTGCTCCTCCGGCCTTTCGAGGTCCGGCTGGAGCGCCGGCCTACGCCCGATCCGCAGGAGGACGAGGTGCTGATTCAAGTGAAGGCCGTAGGCGTCTGCGGCTCGGACGTTCACTATTACGAGCACGGAAAAATCGGGCGCTACGTCGTCGACCGCCCGCTTGTGCTCGGCCACGAATGCTCGGGCGTCGTCGCCGCGGTCGGAGCGGCCGTGACGCGTTTCGCGCCGGGAGACCGGGTTGCCGTCGAGCCGGGCATCGCCTGCGGACGTTGCGGCAGCTGCAAATCCGGCAAATACAACCTGTGTCCGGACGTCCGCTTTCTGGCGACGCCCCCGATCGACGGCGCGTTCGCCCAGTTCGTCGCGATCCGGGAAGACTTCGTCTTCCCGATCCCGGAGGGGCTCAGCTTCGAACGGGCGGCGATGAACGAACCGTTCTCGGTTGGCCTGCACGCCGTTCGCAGGGCGGGCGTAAGGACGGGCGATACGGTCGCGATCATGGGCATGGGGCCGGTCGGCCTGCTGACGGTTGTCGCCGCCAAAGCTTGCGGCGCGGCGCAGGTGTTCGTCTCCGACGTCGAGCCGCTTCGCCTGGAAGCCGCGCTGAAGCTCGGCGCGGATCTCGCGGTTCACGCCGGCCGGGAGGATGCGGCTGCCGCGATTCGCGGGGCGACGGGCGGCGAAGGAGCGGACGTCGCGATCGAGACCGCCGGCAATTCGCAGGCGCTGCGGTCCGCGCTGCTGGCGACGAAGCGCGGGGGCGTCGCGGCGGTCGTCGGGCTGCCGCCGGAGGGGCGCGCGGAATTGAGCATCTCCGATCTTGTGGATAACGAGATCGACGTTCGCGGCGTGTTCCGCTACGCCAATACGTATCCGCTTGGCCTGTCCCTTCTGGCCTCTTCGGCGAAGAACGTCGAGGCGCTCTTCACCGACGCTTATCCGCTCGAGGAGACCGCCGCGGCTCTGGAGAGGGCGAGAACGAACAAAAGCGGCTCGCTCAAAGTGCTTGTCTATCCGAACGGGATGGCGGATCATAAATTCGAGGTGTAGACCAATGAAGATGAAGGCTCTTGTCATTGACCATCCGCGCCAGGCGGTCGTCTGCGAGATTCCGGTTCCGCGGGCGAAGCCGGGCGAAATCGTCGTCCGCGTGAAGCGTGCGGGGGTATGCGGGACGGATATCCACATTTATAACGGAGAATATTTGTCTCCCTACCCGATCGTTCCGGGACACGAGTTTTCGGGCGTCGTCAGCGAAGTCGGGGAAGGAGTCGAGGGATTCCGGACGGGCGACCGCGTCAGCGCGGATCCGAACCTGTCGTGCGGCCGCTGCCGCTTCTGCTTGTCCGGCCGCGCCAACCATTGCGAACGCTGGGCGGCGATCGGAGTGACGCTCCCGGGCGCGATGGCGGAGTACGTGGCGGTGCCCGCGGAGCTGGCGATGCGTTTGTCCGATCGGCTGAGCTTCGCGGAAGGGGCGCTAGCCGAGCCGGTCGCCTGCGTCGTGCAGGGGCTCCGGAGGCTGAAGCCCGAGACGGGCGACCGCGCGCTGCTGTTCGGCGCCGGGGCGATGGGGCAGCAATGGGTTCAGGCGCTGGCCATGTCCGGCGTATCCGAGCTTGTCGTCGTCGACCTTGCGGAAGAGAAGCTGGAGATGGCCGCCAAGTGGGGAGCGACAAGAACCGTCCCGGGAGGCCGGGCTGCCGGGGAGCTTGAAGATCGACGGGGCAAGAACGGCTTCGACATCGTCGTCGATACGACGGGCATTCCCCGCGTGATCGAGGACAGCTTCCAGTATCTCGGCCCCTGCGGCCGCTACGTGCAATTCGGCGTGACGACCGAGGAGGCGGCGGTGGCGCTGCGGACGTTCGGGCTCTACCAGATGGAGTGGACGCTGATAGGCTCCATGGCGCTGAACCATACGCTGGCCCCGGCGCTCGCCTGGCTGGAGGCCGGCCGCCTCTCGGTGGGACATCTCGTCACCCGGGTGCTGAGCCTGGAGGAAGCCCTCGAGTTTTTCCGGGGCGATCGCCGACAGTCGGACATGAAAGTACAGATTTCGTTCGAGTGACGCTCGTTGCATTCGCTGCATTTCACGAAAGGGCCCGGATTCCGGGCCGATGAAGCCCGCTGCGGAGAACGCCGGCGACGGCCGAGGACAGGCTCGATTTGGAGACGACCTCGGCCTCGTCCCTCCCTCGCCCCCTATTTTCCCCAAGTTGTAAAAACCCCGACGAATCGGTGCGTGCGGCCAGCAGGCCGGGTCGCCGAGGTCACTGCTGCGACCGGAACTCCGAAGGGGTCATTCCGACCTTCTTCTTGAAGATGCGGGCGAAATATTTGTCGTCCTGATAGCCTACCCGCCCGGCGATTTCATACGTTTTGCCGTTGGTCGTCCGCAGCAGCGTCTTGGCGCGATCGATGCGAACCTGCGTAATGTAGTCCGTAATGTTCACCGCCTCGACCTGCTTGAACAGGAAGCTCAGATACACCGGAGACAGGAACACCTCGGAGGCAATCGTCTCCAGCGTCAGGTTGCTCGCGTAATTTTCCTGTATATAGGCCTTCGCCTTCTCGATGACCGCATTTTTGCCCGACCTGCGCAAGCTTTGCGTCGTCGCCAGCAGATCTTGCAGGAATGACCTCAGCAGGCGAAGCAGCTCGTCGATCGTTCCGGCCTGAAAAATTCGTTCCATGTCGCGCGTCGACATCAGCTCGTCCAATTGCAGCTGAGGGTGCATTTCGACAAGAACATGGGTGGCGGCGATCATCTGCTGAAGGCTTAAGGTCTTCGTCTCGTGCTGGGTGAACGAGCGGCTCTTCAAGTACGCCGAGAATGCCGCCAGCCAAGTCTCCAACCCGTTCTCGTCGCAGACGCGCAAGGACAGCAGCAGCTCCTCCTCGCTGAAGGCGGAGGCGTCCCGCCCGCTGCCGGCCAGCGCTTGCTCGTTCCCCAGGTCGTCCATGCAGATCGCTTCGTTCGCTCCGGTGTAATATTTGTAACGAAGCGCCGTTTTGGCGTTGTCATAGGCCGACTTGCAATCGTTCAGCAAGGACGAATAGCGTTGGGAGACTCCGATCGTCATTCCCAGCCGCAGCGTATTCCGAACATTGGCGATGAGCTGCCGCAATTGCGGGAGAAGCGGCTTCTGCCGATCTTCGCCTTCCTCGGCCTCGTTCAACAGCAGCACGAAGCGGCGAGACTGCTTCTGCAGCAGCGCCTTTTCCGTCCATTCCTCGAACGTTTCCTCGATAATATTCGCCACGGCGAAATGAATCAGGTGCTGGTCCTCGACCGAGTAATGATCGAGCCTGCCCGTCTCGTCCTCGATTTCAAGCAAGCAGACGCGGAACGCTCCGGGATGAAGGGCCAGGCCGAAAAACTTCGTCTTCTCCCGGAATAAGCTCATCTTCTGCTTAGCGCCGTCCACAAGGCTGTGCAGGAAGCGCTCCACCATGACAGGGAAGTGATCCTGCATTTGCTGCTTCAGCGCCTTCTCCGCCTCCCACTCCTTCTTGACGCGCAGCACCACCTCCAGAAATCGCTCCAGATCGGGCGGCTTGAGCAGATAGTCCGAAGCGCCGAGCTGGAGCGCCTGCTGAGCGTACATAAACTCGTCGTGGCTGCTCAGAATGACGGACTTGAGCGGAATCTGGCGCTCGCTCACTTCGCGCAGCAGCTGCAGACCGTCCATTAAGGGCATCCGGCAGTCGACGATGATGAGATCGGGACGGCGGCTCTCCATCTGCCGCAGCGCATCCAGCCCGTTCTCGGCCGTCCCCAGCCACTCGAAGCCGTGCTGCTCCCAAGGCACCAGCTTGCGCAAGCCGACGCATACGATGGGCTCGTCATCGATGACCATGACTTTCATATAATCTCACCCATTCCTCTTCGTTGTGAATAATCGGCAGCCGTATCGTGACGCTGGTGCCTTTGCCGACTTCGCTTTCGATACGAAGCCGGTAGGCGTCCCCGAACAGCATCGTCAATCGCTCGTTCACATTTTTGATGCCGTAGCCTCCGCTGCCGTGCGGAGAGACGCGCAGCAGCGAAGCGATCTGCTCCTCCGTCATGCCCTTGCCGTTGTCCTGTACGACGAATGTCAGGCAATCGTCCGACATTTTGCCGGTAATGCGCAGCAGCCCTTCGCCCTTGTTCATGTGGTCGAAAGAATGAATGATGGCGTTCTCCACAATCGGCTGCAGCAGCAGCTTGGAGGTCAGATAAGGCTCCACCGCCGGATCGATGTCGTACTCGGTCTTGAACCGGTTGGGAAAACGGGCTTGCTGAATTCGGACATACGCCTGAATTTGGTTGATTTCGTTGCTTAGACTGTAATAGTCGCTTCCCCGATTCAAAGAGATACGGAACAGCTGGCTGAGCGAACGAACGACCTCGGCCGTCTCGTCGTCTCCGTTGATTTTGGAATTCAGGAAAATATAATCCAAGGTGTTGTACAGAAAATGAGGCTCGATCTGAGCCTGCAGCGTTTTCAGCTCGATCATCTTTTGATGGGTTTGGCTGATGTACACCTTCTGGATAAGCTCGTTCAGCTCGGACACCATCTGATTGTACTTTTGCGTCAGCATCCCGACCTCGTCCTTCGATTCGACCGGCACCTTCTGGTTGAAGTCGCCGCGCTTGAAATCGTTCATCGACCGCAGCAGCTTGCGAATCGGAGAGGTTACGTTTCTCGACAGGAAAATCGAGAGCAGAGCGACGATCAGCAGCAGGGAGGCCGAGGCGACCAGCGTGAACTTCAGCAGCACCTCGTGCTGCTCGCGAATGTCCTTGAGCGGGGTCAGACTGACGACGCTCCAACCGTACGGCTCGACTTGGGAGGTCGAGATATAGGCTTTCTGGCCGTTCACTTCCAGAATGGGATTCTCCTCCGAATGAAGAAGCTTCTTCTTGAACTCCAGATCGCTTTCACGGTAATAATCGACGTCCCGGCTTTTCTGGTTGCTCGCGACGAGGTTGTAGTTGTCGTCGATCAGCAGCAGCTGCGTCGACGAGCCCAGCTCGACGCTCTGGATGGAATCCAGGAACGCTTCCCGGCGAATGCCCATAAACAGCATGCCCAGTTTCTGGTCGGCGTCGTACATGTTCGTCACCCGCCTGCCCACCATCACTTCGTTATATTGCTGCAAATACGGGAACAGAGGGTCGCTGGAGAACAGCCAGTTCGCTTTGCCCTCCTTGGCTGCGGTGGCGATGTAGGTAGGAGACTCGATCAGCTGCTCGTACGGAACGACCTCCCGATAGAAGTCTTTGAAGTCCCGGAAGACGAATCCGTTCTCTCCGTAGACGATAATGAAGGAAATGTAGTTTTTGGCCGTCTTCAGGTTGGACAGGTAGGCAAGCATCGTCTGCTGGGCCCGGTTGTATTCCCCCAGCTGACGGGGCTGATTCAGCAGGTTCTGGAACGTCTCGTTGTTCATGATATACGAGGAGATGTCCTCGGCGTCGTCCAGCATCATTTTGATGTTGTTCTCGATCAGTCCGATCGTCTGATTCTGGTGCCCGAGCACTTGCTTTTCCAGCAGTCTCGTCGAGTTCCAATAGGAGAAGAGGCCGAGACTGACCAGGGGGATGAGAACGACAAGGATAAAATAAAAGAAGATTTTGGTTTGCAGCCTCTGAAACGGCTTCATGCTGGCTTCCACTCCCGGGAGACTCGTACGGTGCTTATGGTGGCAAGCTTATCAGAAATAAAAAAGGGTGACAATCTCCGCAGCCCCTTCTCCGGAAGACTTCCAGAAAGAGTCCACCAAATCTTGAAGTCGTCACATTGTGCGGCGGCGCTGCCGGGGACTATGATGAATAGGCAAGCACGACAACTATCGACAATGGGGGCGAATCAATGAGAACTCACAAGGCAATCGCCGTAAAATGGCTGGGGATTCTTCTGGCGATCAGCATGATCCTGGCAGGCTGCTCGAACGGGAACAGCTCGTCTTCTCCGGAGCCTTCTCCTGCGGCTTCGTCGGGAAGCAGCTCGGAGGGAGCCGGCGGCGGCTCCTCGGAAGAGATCGACTGGAAAACGGTGAAGGCCGACATCCGCTTCGTTTATCCAGGGACTTCCGAGTCCGAGAAGCTGTTCGCCGAGAACTTCAAATCGGCCATGAAGGAAAAGTATCCGAACGTTAACATCGAATTCATGTACTTGTCCTGGGCCGACATGGAGAAGAAAATCTCCGTTATGATCAGCACCGGCGACGTGCCGGACATCGCGACGACCCAAGACGTCACCAACTTCGTGCAGATGGACGGCCTGGAGGATTTGAGGCCTTACATGGAGCGCGAGGACTCGACCGTGAAGACGGATAATTTCCTTCCGGGAACGCTGGATTACTCCACGATCGACGGTAAAATCTATGCGGCGCCGGCAACGGCTAACGCGTTTAACCTGATGGTCAACGAGAAGATGCTGAACGACGTCGGCATGAAGCTGGAAGATCTGCAGACGTGGGAGGATCTCGAGAAAGCCGCCGAGCTGATGACCCAGGACGGCAAGTACGGGTTCGGCTATCCGCTTGGCGTCGCTCGCTTCGCGTTCCGCGTGCCGTTCACGGCCGGCTACAGCAACGATCTGGTCATTTCCGACACGTCGGAGCAGAGCAAGGCGAAGTATATCGAGCTGCTGAATCACTTCAAGAACCTGGAGCCGTTCCAGCCGAAGGCCCACCTGACGTGGGGCTATCCGGAAATGTTCCGCGCCTACAGCAACGGCGAGGTCGGCATCATTCCGGCGGGCACGTTCTTCTCGGCCAACGTATACAGCATCAACCCGGACATTATCAACGTGTCCCGCGCGATTCCGTATCCGAAAGGGCCTTCCGGCTCCGCCGCCAAGACGCCGGTAGCCAACTCCGGCTTCGGCATCTACAAGGGCAGCAAAAACAAGGAAGTCTCCTGGAGACTGATCGAGGAATTGCTCTCTCCGGAGTTCAACAGCACGCAAGCGGCCATTCTGAACATCTCGGCAGAGAAGGCGACGAGCCTGGACGAGGTAATCAAGAAAGCCCAGGACGTCTATCCGAAAGCGATCGACGGACACAAGCGCGTCATTGAGGACTTCCTGGCCATGGTCGACAACACAGGCGTTCCGATGGACAAAATCGTAGGTCAGCCCGAGATGGAGACGGCAGTTCAAGAGATTATGGTCAAGCTGCTGACGGACAAAATGAGCGTGGAAGAGGCGTACAACGACATTAAGAAGAGCATCGACACCGTTTCGGCCAAATACGCCAATTAGAGAAAAATGAAAGGCTGGGGGCTCCAAGGTTCGAACATCCGGAGCCCCCTTTCTTATACGCGCACGATGGACAGGGCGAGGAGAGGAGAGGATGCCGTGTTAACCCGTGGTTTCATCAGATCATACGGCTTTGGTTACTTATTGCTGGCACCCGCCGTCATTTATTTGGTCGCATTTCAGTTTTATCCGCTGTTCGAGACCGTCAGGCTCAGTCTGTACGACTACTCCTTGATCTCCAGCCGGGGAATGTCCTTCATCGGACTCGACAACTATGCGTACTTCCTTACGGAGGACGATAAGTTTTGGAAAATTATGCGGAACAGTCTCGTGTGGGTGATCGGCTCGACGGTGTTCCAATTCGCAGTCGCGATTCCCGCGGCTCTCATATTAAATGCGAAGATTCGCTCCCGCGGCTTGTGGCGGGGACTGATGATGGTGCCTTGGGTTTCCCCCGTCGTCATCATCGGCATCGTATGGAAGTGGATTTACGACGGGCATAACGGAATCGCCAATCATTATTTGACGGAGTGGCACCTCATCCGGGAGAACATCGTCTGGCTGGGAGACGAGTTCTGGGTATGGCCGGCGCTGCTGCTGACCTCCATCTGGAAGGGCTTCCCGTACATCGCCTTGATGCTGCTGTCCGGTCTGACGGGCATATCCAAGGAGATGCTGGAAGCGGCGGAGATGGACGGCGCCACGGCAGGCCAGCGGTTCTTCCGCATCGTTCTGCCTCTTCTGAAGCCGATTATGTACGTCACCGGCATGGTTTCGATCGTCTCCTCGTGGACGAAGTTCGAGATGATCTGGGCATTGACGAACGGGGGTCCGGGCTTCGAGACCAGCATTCTGCCGACCTACGTATATACGAACGCGTTCGTCTATTACGATCTGGGCAGAGGCTCGGCGATCGCGGCTCTGTCGATGGTGTTCGTGCTGGTGCTCGTAGGCGTCTACGCGAAGCTGTTCGGACGGGATAAGGACTAGAAGGGGTGAGGTCATGAGAGAGACGCTTTCATTTCGCATATTGAAATACGCCAGTCTGGCGCTTCTGATGCTGTTCACCCTATTCCCGTTCCTGTGGCTGGTGGACACGACGTTCAAGAGCACCGAAGAGATGTTCGCTTCGACGCCGACATGGTGGATCTCGAACTTTACGTTCGAGCATTACGCCTGGGCGACGGGAGAGCAGGGGATGAATATCGGCAAGCTGCTGTCCAACTCCATCGTCGTATGTACGCTGACGGCGCTTTGCACCGGGCTGATCGCCTGCCTTAGCGGTTACGGGCTGGGACGGTTTAAGGTTCCCGGGATCAGCCTGGTGATCGTGCTGTTCGTCCTGGCCCAGATGATCCAAGGGCCGCTGATCATGATTCCGTGGTACAAGCTCGCTTCCGCCTTCTCGATTCTCAACACGAAGACGGTGCTGGTGCTGATCTACAACACGATGACGATTCCGGTCGCCGTCTGGATCATGAGCGGGTTTTTCAAGAGCGTGCCCAAGGAGCTGGAAGAAGCGGCTTATATGGACGGGGCCGGCAAGCTGAAGACGCTGTTCAAAATTATGGTGCCGATGGCGCTTCCGGGGCTCGTGTCGGTCAGCCTGTACTCCTTTATTCTAGGCTGGAACGATTACCAGTACGCGCTCATTCTGACGAACTCCCTGGCGGCGAAAACGGTACAGGTAGGCATCGCGGAAGTGATGGAAAGCATGGGAGCCGCCAACTGGGGCGGTATTCTGGCCAGCGGCGTCATCGTCATTCTGCCGATCATCCTCATCTTCTCGCTAATTCAAAGGCTGCTGATCGAAGGCTTGACGGCCGGCGGCATTAAAGGGTAACGCATCTCGCGCACTGCCGCAAACCACATATTCCACTGAAGACAGGAGACATGCACGATGAGTTCGAACCGCACGAAGTACGCGCAAATGCAAGGCATCATTCCCGCTCTGATCACGCCCTACGAAGAGGACGGCGCGATCAGCGACTCCAGAACCCGGAAGCTCGTTCGCCATCTGATGAAGCAGGGCGTGAGCGGCTTCTACTTAAGCGGCAGCACGGGAGAAGGCTTCCTGCAGAGCGCCGAGGAACGGCAGATCTTCCTCGAGATCGTCATGGACGAGGTGAAGCGGGAGGTGCCTGTAATTGCCCATGTCGGGACGATGGATACGGCGACTGCCGTGCAATTGACGAAGCATGCCTACAGAGCCGGAGCGACGGCGGTGTCGGCCGTCACGCCGTTCTACTACAAGCACGGCTCGGAGCAGATTAAGCGCCACTATATCGACATCGCCAAGGCGGCAGACATTCCGCTTATCTGCTATCATTTTCCCGACATGACGGGCTCCAAGCAGTCGGCCGACTTCTATCGGGAGCTGGCCGGCGTGGATCATATCATCGGTTTGAAGTTCACGTCGATGAACACTTACGAGATGCAGCAGATTATGGACGTGTGCGGAGACGATTTCCTCGTCTTTAACGGTCCGGACGAGAGCTGCCTGGCCGGTCTGTCGATGGGGGCGTTCGGAGCGATCGGCTCGACCTACAACATCATGCCGGCCAAGTTCGCGGAGCTTCACCGGTTGTTCCGCTCCGGACGGATCGACGAGGCGCGCGCCATCCAGTATGAAGTCAACCAGGTCATTCAGGAGCTGCTGAAATACGACTTCATTGCGTTCGAGCGCGAGATTCTGCGCCTGCAGGGCTTGGAGACGGGGCTGCCTCGCAAGCCGATTCAACAGCTCAACGACGCTCAGCGCGCGGACATCTACGAGACGGCAAAACGGTTCCCGTTCTTGAACGTGCGCTAGGCAAGCGGATAAGGAGGCGAGGCGCGGTGAGCAATAGAGTGAACGTAAAAACGTTGTTTGATCTAACCGGGAAGGTTGCCCTGGTGACCGGCGGCAGCAATCTGGGCTACGACGCGGCCGAGGCGCTGGCGGAGCTTGGGGCGACCGTAGTTCTGACGCGGCGGAGACTAGCGGAAGCGGAGGAGACGGCCGCCCGCCTCGCTGCGGATACGGGGGCCGAGGCGATCGGGATGGCGCTCGAAGCGACCGATGAAGCGAACTGGAGAAGAGCGGTCGCGGACGTGGTCGAGCGGTACGGCAAAATCGACATTCTGATCAACAATGCGGGCGGCCGCAAAGTGTCGGTCGTGCCGGAATCGGTGGAGGACGATCCGTCCTTCGAGTTTCTGGAAACGCGGCTGCTGGAGGATTGGAAGTACACGATGGACGCCAATCTGACCAGCGTGTTTCTCGGCTGCCGGACGGTTGCGCCCTATATGAAGAAGGCGCGTTCTGGTAAAATCATTAATATGGCTTCGATCGACGGCATCGTCGGACGGGATTTGCGCATCTATCCGGGCTCGGGACTGTCCCCGACCGTTCCCGACTACTTGGCCAGCAAAGCCGGCGTCATTAACCTGACCAGGGGAATCGGCGTGTCGCTGGCTCCGTTCGGCATCTATGTCAATGCGATCTCGCCGGGCGGCTTCTACCGGGCTCAGCCGGAAGCCTTCGTCGAGAACTATACGAAGCTTGTGCCGCTTGGACGGATGGGACGCGATCGAATCGATTTGAAAGGGTCCGTCGCGTATCTCGCCTCGGGGGCGTCCGACTATACGGTCGGGCACAATCTGGTGATCGACGGAGGGTTGACCTCCTGGTAGGAAAGCCGGCTCAAGCATCCAATACGAAAGGGGAGGTCGGAATGATCTGGGGAGACATCGGGAGCCGGGAAGCCACGGAATGGAGCGCGTTTCATCCGGTATTGAGGGCAGCGTTGGACCGCCTGAGGCAGACGGATTTGCAAGCGCTCGATCCCGGCAAGTACGAGTGGGACGGCGAGCGCATGTTCCTCCTCATTCAAGAGCCGCAGACGGCTCCCAAAGCCGAAAGAAAGCCGGAAGCCCATCGGCGCTATGCCGACATCCAGCTTCTGATCGAGGGGCGGGAATGGATCGGCTGCGCGCGGCGGACGGATCGAAGCGCGGTCGTTGAGGACGAATTGGAGACGAAGGATTACGCCTTGTACGAGGACCCGGAGGACGAGATCGGACTGGTCATGAGTCCGGGCAGCTTCGCGATCTTCTTCCCCTCGGACCTGCATCGACCGTGCGTATGCGTCGGCGCTCCCGAGAGCATTAAAAAAGCGGTCGTGAAAATCGATTTGGCCTTGCTTGGCGAATTTCAGCGAAATCAATAACCGATCGGCCCGGGCTCCCGGCAACAGGAGCTCGGGCCGATCGTCTTCATTGGCGACGTTCTGCGTCTCGACTTTTTCGAAGGACTTTATCCATCCTCCCGAATTATCCGATATAATAGGATAGTTACTCGTTTTCTCATCAGGAGGATACCCCGTGCAGAAATACCAGGACGCGTTGCTGAGCAACATTCGCAGGCAACTGGAAATATGGTTCGAGTCGGACTCCGCTATTCCCCGCGTGGAAGCGGAGCGATTTTTGCATTCCGTGAAGGGAACGTCCGGGACGATTGGGCTGACCCGGCTATACGGGGTTTCGGGAGAGCTGATGGAGCGGATTCAGCACGCTTCTCCGGAAGAGTTCTGGGAACCGGAGAAGCTGAGGACGTTCATGATCGAACTGATCGCCGCCTGTTACGAGATTCAGCAGCAGGAGGCGGTTTATCCTACGTCCTTTTTCGACAAACAAGGCGAGACCGGGGACCAGCCCCTTGTCCTTATTCTCGACGACGACGCGGCATTGCTTCACTTCTTGAAGGAGGAGCTGGAGAACAGCGGCTATTACGTCATCGCGACTGTGAATCCTGCGCTGGCGATCCATTATTTTCACGATCGGGCGCCGGACTGCTTGATCCTCGACCTGCTCATTCCCGAGCAGGACGGCTTCGAAGTGATGGATGCCATTAAGGAGCAAATTCGCAAGCGGTACATTCCGACGACGATCATCAGCGTGGATACGGCCCGGGAAACGCGCCTGCGGGCGTTCCGGATGGGCGCCGACGATTTTCTGAACAAGCCTCTGGACATCGAGGAGCTGCTCGTTCGGATCCAAAGGCAGTTGGCCCGGAAAAAGCAGTTGGACGACCTCCTGTTCATAGACGAATTGACGGGAGCCTACAACCGCAAATATATGGAGGACGCGTATCGGACACTCTGTTTGGACGCGCAAAGAATTCACGAGAATTTCTCGCTGGCGATCCTCGATCTGGATCATTTCAAGGCGGTCAACGACCGCTACGGACATCTGGTCGGCGACCGCGTGCTGGCGGAATTCGCGGCGTTCATGAAGACTCGCATTCGCGCCACGGATATTTTCCTTCGGTACGGCGGGGAGGAGTTCGTGCTGCTGCTTCCGCGAACGCGCGAAGAGGAAGCGCGCTCGCTGCTTGCGCGGCTTGGGGAGGAGTTTGCCAGGGTCGATTTCGTCGATGGCGAGGGGGAGCTGCGCGTCACGTTCTCGGCGGGCGTCATCGAGATCGTCGAGCCGGATCCGGCCCGCTGCCGCGTGTGGCTGGAGCTGGCGGATCAGGCGCTCTATCTGGCCAAGGAGCTTGGCCGCAACCGGATCGAAGCCGTCAACCGGGAGACGGAGGCCAAGCCGACCTCCAGAAAAGCGCGCATTGCAATCGTGGATGACGACCCGATCGTCCGGGCGCTGCTGATGGAGCATTTGCGCGAGGTGATCGGTACGGGCCGGGGCGGGGAAATTCGCGCCTACCGATCCGGGGAAGATTTTCTGGCGGACGCCTGGCATCGGGAGAAAGCCTCCTATATCGTCATTCTGGACGGCATGCTTCCGGGGATGGACGGACTGGAGGTGCTGCGGCATCTGCGCTCCCTGCCGGAAACCGACCGGTATTCCGCGATCATGCTGACCGGACGGTCCGGGAATCACGACATCGTCAACGCCCTGAAGCTCGGAGCGGACGACTATGTCACGAAGCCGTTCCGTCTGGAGGATCTGCAGACTCGAATCGTAAGGCTCATGCAGCGAATGGAATTCAACTAGGAAGCGTGGTGGAACCCTTGTACAGATTGTTGGTGGCGGAAGACGAATCGGCTTTGCGCATGCTGCTGGCCGATACGCTTGAGGATGAAGGCTATGAAGTCGATCTGGCGTGCGACGGTGAAGAGGCGTTTGAGAAAATCGCCGCCGGTTCGTACGATCTGGTCGTTCTGGACAATATGATGCCGAGATTGACCGGCTACGAGGTGATCGAGAAAGTACGGCGGCAGCCGGAAGGCAGACGGGTAAAGATTCTGATGCTGACGGCCAAGAGCCAGCAGGCGGAGCGGGATCGCATGCTGCTGGCCGGGGCCGACGACTTCATGTCCAAGCCGTTCAGCCCGCTCGCATTGGCGAGGAAGATCGGGGATATGCTCGATGCGTAGGCTGATGGGCCATTACTACAAGAGGAGCATCACAACCCGATTCGCAAGTCTGATGCTCATTCTGCTCCTGCTCGTATTTATCGGCGGCGGACTGATCTATTGGAGCGATCGCCAGATGGAGACGAAGTACCGCGAGGCTTACGACCGCGACAAGCATAAGCAGCAATTAATGCAGGAGACCGTGCTGAACCTGGGCGATATGACCAGCTACACTTACGCTTACTTGGCCGCGTTAGACGACAAGGAGTACGAATCCGCCGTCCGCGAAGGAGAGGAGCTTCAGGCTGTCGTTGCTGAATACGTCAAGCTGAAGCTGGATGCGGCGGAAGCGGACTTCGCCGAGAGGCTGGAACGGTATCTGGAGCATTATTTCGAAGACTGGCTGCCCGAGGCGGCGCTGCTGGCGAGCATGGGCGACAGAACGTCTCTGCGGGAGGCGCTCTCCTCGGAGGAAGGGCGGACGCTGGAGCGTCTGGTGGGCGAAGCGAAGGAGCTTCATGCGGGTTATCAGCAAGGATTGGATGACACCAGTTCGCTTCTGGCGAGGTCCGTGACGCAGAGCAGCGTCCAATTTATCGTCTACATAACGGGCATCGTCGCTCTATCTGCCGTGGTCATTTTCCTGGCGGCGAGAGATTTCGGCCTGCCGATCAGCAGGCTGGCCGCGAACGCCAAGCAGTTCGCCACCGGCCGTCCGCAGGTGATCCGGTATACGAACCGGCAGGACGAGATCGGGGGCCTCGCCCGGGCGCTGGAGGCGATGATGTCCGAGATTCAGACCAAGGCGGAGGAGCTGCTGGCCCAGAACGAGGAGCTTCTGGCCCAGCAGGAGGAGCTCCAGGCCCAGCAGGAGGAGCTGACGAAGGCGCTCGCCCGCACCGAAGAGAACGAGCTGAGGCTGAAACGGCACAACGAGTTCGTGCAGTCGCTGGCGAATACGCTGGACCGGCCCGAGCTGCTGAAGAGCATCATTCGCAATCTGGTTCACATCCTGAAAGCGGATAAAGGAATGATTCTGCAGCTGAACGCCGACCGGGATCACGCCGCATTCGGCCTGTCCGAGGAGGCGATCCGCAGGTTCGCGGCGAATGCGGACGAGGGACCGCTGGCGCGCGTCAGGGAAAGCAGGGCGCCGTATTCGCTCGAGCGGCCGGTGTCGGCCGCCGAGCTCGGGTATCACGAGGAATCCTACGGCCTGAAGGCGTACGACTTCTACGTGCCCGTACTGAATTCGGATAACGAGGTGACGGCCTGCATCGCGCTGACCCGGATCGGGCTGCCTCTGACCGGCAAGGAGGAGGCGGAAGCGTCCGCCTTCGCCAAGCAGATCTCGATCTCCCTCGACAAGCTGGAGCTGTATGAGAGAGCCGAACGGCAGCGCCGTATGGTGCAGAATACGTTGGACGCGCTCCACGAAGGGGTGCAGTTGATCGACAAGGAAGGGACGACGGTGCTCGTGAATTCGCGCTGGATCGAGATGATGGGCGACGAAGTCGGTCGCAGCTGGAATCCGACGATTGAGGAATACGGCGCTTACATCCAGCCCTTCTTGAAGGATCCCGCTCCGTTCGAGAAATTCATCGCCGACATCGTGGAAGGCCAGGGGACCGAGGCGAAGAGCATCGATTACGAGTGGGAAGGGCCCGTGCAGCGGCACGTTCAGATGTATTGCGAGCCGCTGTATCGCGGATGCGATCGAATAGGAACGCTGTTCGTCCATCGCGACGTGACGAAGCAGTACGAGATCGACCGCGTGAAGTCGGAGTTCGTCAGCACCGTCAGCCACGAGCTGAGAACGCCGCTGGCCAGCGTGCTCGGCTTCGCAGAGCTGCTTCTTCACAAGGAGCTGACCCCGGATAGGCAGAAGAAATACATCCGGACGATTCACCGGGAAGCGTCGCGGCTGACGGCTCTGATCAACGATTTTCTGGACTTGCAAAGGATGGAATCGGGCGGGCAGTCGTACGATTTCCGGAAAGTCGACGTCGCGCCGCTCCTACAGGAGGTGCTGGAAATTCAGCAGGTGGCGTCGAGCCTTCATCGGTTCGAGTGGATTCGGAAGACGGACGAGACGGAAGTCTATGCGGATGCGGACAGACTGAGACAGGTGTTCATGAACCTGATCGGCAATGCCGTCAAATACTCTCCCGACGGAGGAACCGTAACGGTCGTCTGTAGCGAGGAGGACCGGCAGCTTCGAATCGATGTGACCGACGAAGGGCTGGGCATTCCTCAGGAAGCTCTGCCCGGCTTGTTCTCCAGGTTCTACCGGGTCGACAATTCGGATCGCCGCGAGATTGGGGGCACCGGACTGGGGCTGGCCATCGTCAAGGAGATTATGGACGTGCACAAGGGCAAAGCGTTCGCCGCCTCCGTCTACGGACAAGGCAGCACGTTCTCCTTGCTGCTGCCTCTGTACGCCGGGACGCTGGAGTGGAGAGACGAAGCGGCCGCCGGCGCCGAGCGGGACGGTCGCGCGATGGAGGTGTACCTGGTCGAGGACGACCCGGACTTGGCCGATCTGTTGGCGGACGAACTGGAGGCCTCCGGATACGGGGTGAGTCGCTTCTCGAACGAGGAGGCGGCGATGAGGGCGCTGGAAGCGTTCGTTCCCGCCGCCGTCGTGCTGGATCTCGTGCTGGAGAGGGGGACGGACGGATGGAACGTCGCGGAACGGATGAAGCGGGACGAGGTTCTGCGGAGCGTGCCGATCGTCGTCTCAAGCGCCTTCGAGGAGCAGGAGCGGGCGCGGCGTCTCGGAGTCGCGTCATATCTGGTGAAGCCCTATCCTCCCGGCAAGCTGGCCGAGGCGCTGGGGCGCGCGGTCGCCGGACGTTCCATTTGAATTGGGGAAGGGTTCTGTATATAGTAGTAACAAGAGTATGAGAATGTAGGAGAGAGCGGCAATGCCGGACAAGCGGAAGGTGCAGGTCGAGTTCCGGAGCTGGCAGGAGGACGGCGGCGTGCAGCGGTTCAAGGCGCCCGGAGAGCTGTTCCGTCTGAAGACGGGCTGGGCGCTGACGTATGCGGAAGCGCCCGACGAGAACGGAACGGTGGCGAGCAATACGCTGTTTATCCGCGAGGACGAGCTGCAGCTCAGGCGCCGGGGCTCGATTTTCCTGGAGCAGAGGTTTCGACGGGGCGAGCTTGAATCGGGCAAGATGGAGACGCCTTACGGCCTTCATGCGGTCCAAGCGCTCACTTCGGCGCTGGACAGCAGGCTGTCGGAGACCGGCGGACGAGTAGAGTGGTCGTACGACCTGCTCATGCAAGATCAGAAGGTCGGAAGCTTCCGCATCCGGCTGGACATTCGGGAGGAATAAGCCAGATGGGCGTATTGGAACAATTGCAATTATCGGTTAAAGAAGCGCTGGCCGACGCCGCATTGGCGGCAGGGCTGGTCGCGGCCAAGGACGAGCTTCCGGCTATCGTGCTGGAGGTGCCGAAGGACAAGGCGCACGGGGATCTGGCCACGAATCTGGCGATGCAGCTGACGAAGATCGCCAAGAAGAATCCGCGTCAGATCGCCGAGGCGATCATCGGCAACCTGGAAGCGGGTCGCGCGCATATTCAGTCTGCGGAGATTGCCGGGCCGGGCTTCATCAATTTTCGACTGGAGAAGAGCTTCCTGTATCCGGTAATCGGCGAAGCGCGCGTTCAGGGCGAGAAATACGGTCATGTCGACGCGGGCCGGGGCCGGAAAATTCAAGTGGAATTCGTCAGCGCCAACCCGACGGGAAGCCTCCACCTTGGGCACGCGCGGGGAGCCGCGGTGGGCGACGCGCTCTGCAACGTGCTGGCGGCTGCAGGCTTCGAGGTGACGCGGGAGTACTACATTAACGATGCCGGCAACCAGGTGAACAATCTGGCCAAGTCCTTGGAGGCCCGCTACCGTCAGGCGCTCGGTCAGAATGCGGATATGCCGGAGGACGGCTATTACGGAGAGGATATCGTCGGCTTCGCCAAGGAGTTGGCGGACGAAGAAGGGGATCGGCTGCTAGCGTTGCCCGACGAGGAAAGGTTCGCCTTTTTCCGCCGTTACGGTCTGGACAAGGAGCTGGCTAAAATCAAGCGCGATCTGGCGAGGTTCGGCGTGCGGTTCGACGAATGGTACAGCGAAACCTCCCTCTACGAATCGGGCAAAGTGGTCGAGGTGCTGGAGGCGCTGCGGGCGAAGGGGCACGTATACGAACAGGACGGGGCGGTATGGCTGGCCTCCACGACGTTCGGCGACGACAAGGACCGCGTGCTGGTGAAGAACGACGGAAGCTACACGTATTTGACGCCGGACGCGGCGTACCATATGGATAAGTACAAACGGGGCTACGATCAACTGATCAACATCTGGGGAGCGGACCATCACGGCTATATTCCGCGAATGAAGGCGGCGATGGCGGCGATGGGCAACGATCCCGACAAGCTTACCGTGCTGATCGCCCAGATGGTCAGCCTGTTCCAGAACGGCGAGAAGGTAAAAATGTCGAAGCGGACCGGCAAGGCGATCACGATGGAAGATCTGATGGACGAGGTCGGCGTCGACGCCATTCGCTACTTCTTTACGATGAGAAGCATGGACTCCCACTTGGATTTCGACATGGATCTCGCCGTGTCGAAATCCAACGAGAATCCCGTATTCTACGTCCAATATGCGCATGCGAGAATCTGCAGCATCTTCCGCCAGGCCCAGGAGCAGGGAATTGCGCTTCGGCCGTGGCAGGAGGCCGACTTGACCCGGCTGGCCGCCGAGCAGGAGCTCGATCTGCTGCGGAAGGTCGGGGAGCTGTCGGAGACGATCGCGGAAGCGGCGCGGATCTACGCGCCTCATGCGATCATCCGCTACGTCTACGAGCTGGCTTCCCAGTTCCACAGCTACTACAAGGCGGAACGCGTCATTACCGACGATGCGCAGCAGAGTCAGGCCCGCCTGCAGCTGCTCGACGCGATTCGAATTGCGATCGCGAACGCGCTGGCTCTCGTCGGCGTATCGGCCCCGGACAAGATGTAGCGATTATAACCGATCCGCCGAGCTTAGAATGCGGGTCACGTTCAGCTCCCCGGCCGTCCGGGGAGCTTTGCCGTTTCTGAGGGGGACGGCGGAGGCCTTCACAATCGCTTTGATCTGCGGCGCAGTGAGGTTCGGCCGGAGCGCCAGCAGCAGGGCGATCGCTCCCGTCACATGGGACGTCGCCATCGACGTCCCGCTCATCTCGCGATGCTTGCCTCTCAGCCAGGTGGACATGATCCGATCGCCCGGAGCGTAAATGTCGATCAGCGGGCTGCGATTCGTGAATTTGGCGATGCGGCCTGCACGGTTGGTCGCCCCGACGGCGATCGTCTGCCCGAAGCCGGCCGGGTAATCGATGTCTCCGATCCGGCCTTCGTTGCCGGAAGAAGCGACGATCAGCACGCCCGAATGGTAGGCTTGAGTGACGGCGCTGAGCAGGGAGCGGCTTTTTCTGCGCATGCCGAAGCTCATGTTGACGACGTTCATCCGGTTGCGGACGCACCACTCAATGCCGAGGATGATGTCGGAGACATAGGCGGTTCCGTTGTGGTCGAAGGCTTTAACCGGATAGATTCTCGATCTGGGAGCGACCCCGATCATGCCCTGCAGCTCGTTGGCGGCGGCGATCGTTCCGGCAATATGCGTGCCGTGGCCGTTGTCGTCCTGGGGCAGCGCCATTCGATTCAGCAGATTGATGCCTCTCTCGAGCGAATGCCGCAAATCCGGGTGGCCGTAGTCTACTCCGGTATCGATCACTCCGATGTTAACCCGATAGCCGGTCGTTCTTCCCCACGCTTGAGGGGCTTGAATGTGGCGAACTCCCCAGGGAATCCCCTTGTCGGATACGATTGCGCCCTTGGGCAGCGCATGGACCGCCACGGGTTCGTCCTCCTCGCAGACGATTTCTCCCCTTGCGCGGGAAAGCAGGCTCTCCGTCTCCTCCTCAGGGAAGGAGACCGCCTGAATCAGCGGGAGATGGCGCAGGCTTGGAGCCGACTCTCCGAAGCGGGAGCTGCCGGGCTGACGCTCCAGAAGGAATCGTTCGTAATCGCGGGAATCCAGGAAGCGGACAATCCGCCTTGGGGCGGGCCTATTCGGCAGGTCGGGGGATTCGCGGGGCAGGCCCGCGGCTTCGCTTGCATCCAATGCGGCTTCCCTCCCGGACGAAAGTGCTGGACAAGAAGACGCAAAGACGCGCTTCTCTGTCGTGTCCTCTACTGTATGAACGTCCGGCGGCAAAAGCTTGGGAATGTGGCCTTTTTCGCAGGAAATAGGCGCTGTCCCGTGTCATTTTCGCGCCTGCGACATAGGATGAATAGAGAGTTTCCCGGTGAGACTCTTGGTCATGCCGGTTCCTCCGCCCGCGGAGCGGCCGGGAAGGATACAGTCGAAAAGCGAAGGCGCCGTCCGCTTGGGACACGCCTTCGCTTTTTCGCTTGCCTTCACAAGACTGGCTTGTCCGGAGAAGCGCCCCGGGTGTTTTGGTTTGCGACTTGCAATTTTATAAGAAATACGGTTTACTAAAGGTTGACAAATTAACGTGAAGGTTTATGCCGGTTCACATACAGAGAGGATGGAAGTCGCGTGAGCGCCGATTACGTGCTGAAAATCGACTCCGAGAAAATCCGCGAGATGCCGATGGTCGATCTGGCTTACGAGCTGTTGAAGACAGCGAACACCCCGTTGTACTATCGCGATCTGATGATGGAAATCGCCAAGATGCGCGGATTGTCCCAGGAGCAAATTACGGAAGTCATTGCCCAGTTGTATACCGAGATCAATATCGACGGAAGATTCGCTTGCGTAGGCGGCAATGTCTGGGGACTGAAGCGCTGGTATCCGGTCGAGCGCTCCGACGAGCAGATGGGAGGAACGAAGCGTCCTCGCATCATCAACGACGACGACGATGAGGACGAAGACGATCTGTTCGGCGAAGACGAGGACGTCGTAGCGGCAGACGAGGAAAGCTACGATCTGTTCGACGAGGATCAGGAGGGCGTGTTCGAAGAAGGCGAGGAAGCGGCCGACGCCGACGACGAAGTCGTGATCGAGGACGATGAAGAGGCCGAGATCGACGAGGAGCTCGATCCGGAGGACGAGGATGACGAGTTCGAGGACGATGAGCTCGCGGACGACGAACTCGATAACGACGACGATCTATAATGGACCGCAGCGACCAGCCGAAGCGCCCGGCGCGGGCGGCTTCCCCGTCTGAAGACGGGGAGGCCGTTCTACTTGACACCGCCCATTTCAGAAGTTAAACTTAGGCTTGGGCTTTAGAAGCGCGGTTTTCCATAGAGTTGGATGAGTGAAAAGTGCCCCCATTTATTGGGTGACACTTTTTTATTTTTTCCCCGGTTTGCAAGGAGAAAACTGTTTCAGGCAATGATAATCGAGAAATGCCGCATCAGCAGGCAGCGGGAGGTTTCGTACAGGGTGACCAAATATATTTTCGTAACGGGGGGCGTCGTTTCTTCGCTCGGCAAGGGCATTACCGCCGCATCGCTGGGCAGGTTGCTTAAGAATCGCGGGCTTAAGGTGACCATTCAGAAGTTCGATCCCTATATTAACGTCGATCCGGGAACGATGAGTCCTTATCAGCACGGGGAAGTGTTCGTGACCGACGACGGGGCGGAGACCGACCTGGATCTCGGCCACTACGAACGGTTTATCGATATTAATCTGTCGAAGAACAGCAACGTGACGACGGGCAAAATTTATTCTACGGTCATCAGCAAGGAACGCCGCGGCGAATATCTCGGCGGTACGGTACAGGTCATTCCGCACATTACGAACGAGATTAAGGACCGCGTCTTCCGCGCGGGCAGGGAAGCGGGCTCCGACGTCGTCATCACGGAGATCGGCGGCACGGTCGGGGATATCGAGAGCCTGCCGTTCCTCGAAGCGATCCGCCAAATCAAGAGCGATATCGGACGCGATAACGTGATGTATATTCATGTTACGCTAATTCCTTATATAAAAGCCGCCGGCGAGGTGAAGACGAAGCCGACGCAGCACAGCGTGAAGGAGCTGCGCAGCATCGGCATCCAGCCGAACGTCATCGTCTGCCGCACGGAGTACCCGCTGGCGGACGAACTGAAGCGCAAGATCGCCTCCCTCTGCGACATCGACGTCAACGCGGTCGTCGAATGCCGCGACGCTTCGACGCTGTACGAGGTGCCGCTGAATTTGCGGGAGCAGGGGCTGGACGATTACGTCGTCAAGCATCTGAACCTGGAGGCCGGCGCTCCGGACATGACGGAATGGGAAGCGCTCGTCAACCGGGTGAAATCGCTGAAGAAGACGACCGAGATTGCGATCGTGGGCAAATACGTTGCGCTTCACGACGCTTACTTGAGCATTGTGGAATCGCTCGGTCATGCGGGCATCGACGCCGACTCGGAGGTGAACATCCGCTGGGTCAACGCCGAGGAGGTCGAGCCGGACAATGTCGGGAAGCTGCTTGGCGGCGTACACGGCATTCTGGTGCCCGGCGGCTTCGGAGATCGGGGCATCGAAGGGAAAATTACCGCAATCCGGTACGCCCGGGAGAGCGGAACGCCGTTCTTCGGCATATGCCTGGGCATGCAGGTGGCGGTCGTCGAATACGCTCGCCACAAGGCCGGCCTGGACGGCGCCAACAGCTCCGAAATCCACCCGGCGACGCCGTATCCGGTCATCGATCTGCTGCCGGAGCAGAAGGATATCGAAGATCTCGGCGGCACGATGCGCCTCGGTCTCTATCCCTGCAAGCTGACGCCGGGAAGCCTGGCGGCGAGGTGCTACGGAGACGAGCTGGTCTACGAACGGCACCGTCACCGGTACGAGTTCAACAACGAATACCGCGAGCGCATCGAATCGGCGGGCCTGCGCATATCCGGAACTTCTCCCGACGGACGTCTCGTCGAGATGGTCGAGCTTCCGGATCACCCGTGGTTTCTGGCCGTTCAGTTCCATCCGGAGTTTACCTCCCGTCCGAACCGTCCGCAGCCGTTGTTCCGGGAATTCGTGAAAGCGGCTCTGCGCCGTTCCGAGGCGTAATCCGGACAGCTAGAGACGACCGTTGCGGCGATGAGCCGGAACGGTCGTTTTTGTCTAAGAAAACCCCCAGTTCGACTGGGGGTTCAGGAAAGCTTATAGCTATGAGTAAAAATCCCTTGACCTTTATGATAAGATGGTAGCCGGTCTGCCAACCGCACCATCGAATCAAGGAGGAC
>NZ_JBHSEP010000023.1:0-108246 GCF_042654645.1 Cohnella hongkongensis
CGATTGCCGCCGGCCTGCGCGCCTGCGAGCTGGGCATGACGGTAAAGTTCTATACGGTTGCGGAACTCGTGATGCGATTGGGCGAGGCCAAACGTGCCGGCACGCTCGAGCGGCTGCTTGGCGAGATCCGGCGAACGCAGTTGCTTATTCTGGACGAATGGGGATCCGTGTTTACCGATGACCAAATGGCGGCTGCGATGATTGACCGTCTGGCACATCACGGACACTTGCTGGTATTTGAAGGCGAAAGCTACCGGATGAAGAACGCGCTGATGAAGGCGCGATAAACGAGGAGGCGATGGGACCATGACGGAACAAATCCAGCTTGCGGAGATGGAAGCGGCGATTGAGCGACTGAGGAATGAAATCCAGCAGCTCAAGGAAGAACGCGACGCCCTTGAGCAAGGAAATTTGGAGTTGTACAAGAAGCTGACGACCCCCGATTTTTAGCTGTTCATCCGCTAAAAAATTCCCCACGACTAGGATGGGGAAAAATGCACGATTTTTTGGGGGATTTTTGCTTGACGAAATACACCGATAGCCACTTTTGGTTCGGTGCCGAGGCGCTGAAGTCTCTCTGGATCAGGTTCTCGCTCTTTTGAGCTGCGGCATCCTCGCGTGTAATGCCGTTCGGGTGACGCTTCGCCTTCTGCAGCAGCCCGTGCTTCTTCATGAGGCGATAGACGGTGCTGTAGCTGGTGTGGATGTCTATTTGCGACAGCGCCCACAGCATACGCCGGGCACCGTAACTTTGATTGTCTTCATGTTCACTGATGATTGCTTTCATGTTGACCAGAAGCCGTTGCTGTCTCTTCTGCATGGGTGCAGGCCTCAGGCTACGGTAATAGCCTGACTCGCTGACTGCAAGCGCTTCGCACATCTCCTTGACGGTCCATCAATCCCGTCGTTCACGGATGTAAGCATAGAGCTTGCATGCTTTTACCGCTTCCGGTCTTTTGCGAAAAAACCGAGTGCGTCCTTGAGAATTTCATTCGCGCGGCGCAGCTCGCTGTTTTCTCTCTCCAGTTCGATTTCCCGCGCCGTCTTATCGGCGGATGCATAAGCCCGTCCGCTCCCGATATGCGCGCCGTCGCCATGCAGGGTTCGTTGCTTTCTCCATCCCTGCAGGGTGTAGTAGGCTACGCCTAACTGCTCGGCAGCCTTTTGCAGTCCAATCTCATCGCTTAATCTGACTGCTTCTTCTTTGAATGCTTTGTCGTACCGTTTCATTGTCTCCCGTCCCCTCGTTAGCTTTCATTTTATTTCATATGAGGGTGTTTTTCGACTGCATTTTTATCGTAGCACTCCATTGTGCCATGAATTTCATCCTCACTATTGTTGATTTTTAAATGCCGTACATCGCGATTATATATCTCTTCCAAATCATTTATTATCTGTGGCCGGTAGGTTGGAATCTGAGGGCACGGATGATAGTAGTAATATCCTGACTTTTGTTTGGGGTGCGCCTTTCCAAAGTATGGGACGCCCGAGGTCTGAATTAAGGAGACCCATTGTTCTTTTATTCGGACAAAAGGATGCCAATGTCTCTTGTGCTTTTTCACTCCCCAACCTAGGAGAACCCATGGATGTTTTTCCAGCTCGACCAATTCAATCAATGACTCATCAAATTGAAATTCCTCTCTTGCAACAAGTTCAACGTATTGCTCTATTGCATCTTGATCGTCTGTATTTTGCAGCCAGAACAAATTATATATCTTAAACTGCCACTCTAGGGATTGTCCATAAATTCGTTCCAATAACGTGGCCAATTGAATCATGGTTGGATCAGGAATAACTTGGCCATGTGCCTTTCCATCTGCTAATAAACGAGAGTATAGTTCAGGAGCGACTTTTTCCAACGTGGCTGAACCCGGGTTAAGTAGTACACAACATCCTAAAGATTTCGTTGAGTCTCCCCACTGAAGATGGGCGGATGTACGATATATATGTTCACCTCGTTTGAGAAACCGGCCATAAGCCCGGAATTTATCCATATTCCTCACTCCTTGGGATTAATGTGCCGCGACTAAGATGGCTTTAAGCTCCCTTTATCCGAAAAATTTTCGTAAATGGTTGATTACCAATAAGGCCCCAGCCTTGTGCAGCGGCTCATTCTGCTTTTCACAATGAAATAACTGAATGCACGATGGGCAGCCTTCCGAACAACCACAGCTGCTAATGATCTGTCGTGCTTTTTCCAAGAGAACCCCGAACTTTTCAGCGACGACCTCGACTATACCCGAACCGCCTCCCGCTTGGCTGTCGTAGAAAAACATTCCGGGCATTCCAAACAAGGCTGAGCCAGAATAAAAAGAAGTGTGCTGAAAATCAGCCATACTGCACCTTACAACGGCCGGTATCGCCGAAGCTATGGCATGTTCAACGGCGTGAAGGCTTCCCTCAATCAAAGTCTCCAAGTCAAAGGATTCGCGATTCTGCACATCCTTAAGCAGACCTCTATGTTCATCCCTTCCTTGGTGATCCCACATCAGCCAAAACGCCTCGGTTTGGAAACTGACAGGGTATGTGTTTGTTAATTGCACGGTCTCAGGAGGCGTTGCGCCGTGATTATGGATTTTTTTGTAGCCAAATGTACTTCGTTTTACGATGATGCTTCCAAGATTAGATTTGATCGCCGCCTCACTTATCAGAGGATGGGTTATACCATGGATTTCAATGCTATCACGAACAATTCCGCGAGTATGATAATCCGTTCTTACTGGCTCTACAACCACTTTGCGTTGCCTGTTATTGACCCACTTGACCTTATAGAAGGTACGATTGTCAGGTCCCAGAAATACGGCATCTACGTGATAATCTCGAATCAAGGAACGTCCATCCACACCTTGAAATAGGATGTCCTCATTCCACCCGTTCTTGGTTACAACCGTATAGGTATCGCCCATTGTGAACAAAGTTTGATACCGGGGTGTTTCTCCTTTATAGTGTAGTTTCCCTTCAATCTGCTGCCACTGGTCGCTTTCTTCCGCAACCACCTTGCGAAGCGCCGAAGAGCGAACATAATTCATAGCATTCGTCAACGTCCCTCCCAGTTCGTGAGCTGCGTATGCGAGATGCTCCTTTAATAGCTTGGGATTCGTTGTATTGATCGCCGCAGATTCAGGCGAAAGCGTAAAGAATTCTTCAGGGTTGCGGGCAAAGTATTGCTGCAATGGCTCTTCCTGAACCATCATAATCACCACACCGTCTCTGCTGCGCCCCACACGACCAGCCTGCTGCCAAAAGGAGGCCTGAGAACCTGGATACCCCAACAATATACATACATCCAGACACTTCACATCAATTCCGACCTCTAGGGCGCTAGTAGTGACCACTCCAAGGATCTCGCCTTGCTCAAGTTTTTGTATGGTTCGTTCTTTAACTTCTTGCGTAAGGTACGCATGGTACGGCAGAAAAAACTCATGTGGTTCGTCTGCCGAAAGCCCGCCACGATCATGAAGATGGCTGCGCAAGATCATGTTTAATTCACGACTTAAAAGCTGAGCTTGCTGGCGGTTGCTTGTGAAAATGATACTTCTGGGCCATCTTCCATCCATGTAGATCGTGCGCAGAATTTCATAGAGATCGGAAACAACAGCCCTTTTCTTCTGCTCATCGTCTGATAAGCCAGGATTCCACATCAAAATCGCTTTCTTCTTTACTGGCGCTTGTACACCCGAGATTTCATGAAATCCTTTCAGTCCACGCATTCCTATTAATTCTTCAGCTAGATACTTTGGATTAGCAATGGTAGCCGAGCAGGCAATAAACTGGACATTTTTATTCCCCAACCTGTCACATAACATTCTTAATCTGCGAAGGACCAAAGAAACCTTTGAACCTAACAAGCCTGAGTATTGATGAAGCTCATCAATAACAACAAACCGAAGATTTTGCAGAAAGCGCAACAGCCCAGGGCCTTTCCCCTTAGGTGAACTTGCACCTTGAAGAATTAAGTGCAGATAGTGGACGTTGGTCAGCCAATAACGTCCTTCAGAGAACACGAAGCTTGATGCCTGATCTTTTCTCATATGCTCTGGAACGTTACGTTGTCCATGAAGAAGTCCAACAGATATTTGTTGTCTATTCACAGTGAACCGCGAAAATCCATTAAGCGAAATTTTATTTCCCTGCTCTTCTATCTCATCGGCCCATTCTTTCAAATGGGTAAACTGATCTTCGACCAATGCTTTGAACGGAGCCAAATATAGCGCACACGCATCCGGATCAGATACCAATTTTTCCATGATGGGAACATTGTAAGCCAATGATTTTCCCGATGCGGTTTTCGTACAGAGAACGACATTGCGTCCTTCCCGGATGTTCTGTATGGCTTCTCCTTGATGCTCATACAGCTTATTGATCCCCAGAGAATGAAGCTTCCGCTGCAGCCAACTGGGCATTAGGATTTGGTCAGCATAAGCGCCTTGATTGGCGTCAATTTGATGCACATGCACTTCGCTTCGGACACGAGTTCCGACTTCAAGCAAGTTCTGGACGAGCATATCACTATCGAATGCTTGTTGCACGGGAAGTCTTCGGTCGGAGATCATTTCCATTTCTTCCGGTGTCAACATCCCGTCCAAGATCAAGTCCCCATCATGCGTACAATAAACGCCGGCTTTTTTGTTTATATAGGACTCCATATCGGGTTCAAGGGAGCGCCACTCCGAAATTCGAATCCCGTTTGCACGTTGATGGATATAACGGTAATATCCTTTCGGATCAGCTTTATAACCGATTTGGACAAAGTCTCCATATGGCCGTTGGCCTCCACAAGAAGAGCAGATTACAGGCATTCTTAATCGTTCCCTTCAATCAGTATCTTCAGCAGCATTTTGGCTCCAGGTTTGAACAATTCAATATTTCCTTTACCAGGAAGCTGCACGCAACTAGGACATCCTTCAGTACAAGGGCAGCTTTCAATAATCTCAAGCGCTTTTCGTATCACATGAGGGAGTTTATCGTAAATCGCCTCGATGGTTCCGAGGCCGGAGCCATTCTCGCCATAGAAGCCGATAACAGGTCGATTAGCAAAAGCCGTCATTGCACTCGCCGAAAAACCTGTAAAGTCATTCGCGTCACAAATAATGAGGTCAGGAATAACGGAAGTCATAGCGTGACCTGCAGCGTGAAGAGAGCCTTCGGCCAACAGATCAACGGGTCTGCCTTCATCTACCCATTCCTGGACATTATTTTTCAAGTGGCCCCATTGGGAATCCGTTAATGTAACCCACATTCCTTCGGGAGTAAATCGGGTGACAGACGGATGGTCCAATTGAACCTGCTCCGATTCATGCTTCTGTCCGAAGTAAACTTTTTTATAACCGAATACGCTCCGCTTGATCTCCAGTTCACCATAGGCCATATCGATTCCTTCGATATTTTGCTTCTGGTAAGTCTGCATAATATCGATAGCATCACGATAAGTAGATTGGGTGTAATAGGTTAGTTCTTGAATGGGCAATAGAATGATTTCGCCTTTTCTGCGATTGATAGAGTCTACTCGATAGCCTTTTTCTCCAGGAGTCCAATAGATCGCGCCTTCATGAAAGTCACGAAGAGCACTCCATTCATCCAGACCGTCAACGATCGTTTGATCCTGCCCCCGAATCGTGACGCTGTAGTTTTGCCCGGAAATGGATCGAAGGCTAAACTTATTATCAACGACTTCCTCTTGATCCGCTGATGCGGCAACTTGGAGAACAGTCTCGATATAGTCTTCAACTAACCCGGGGAAGATGTTCTGCAAGTCTTCCTTCGTGACTTCTCTCCCGAGTTCTTCTCTCAGTAGAGGAATATGCAAAGCCAACAACTTGTAATTTGTTGGATTAATTCGAACTACTTCCGGAGCCTTGTGAATAAACTCCAGTGGGTTTCGCATGTAATACTGCTGAAGCGGTTCGTCCTGCAGGATCAAGACAGCGACTCCCTCGCCTTTGCGGCCTACGCGCCCAATCTGTTGGGAGAATGCCGCTTTCGATCCGGGATAACCAACAAGAACGGCGAGACTTAAATCACCAATATCAATCCCGACTTCAAGGGCATTAGTTGTAATAATGACATGAATATCGTGGGACTTGAGCCGCTCAATAATCCGTTTCCGGGTGTCATTCGGTAGGATTCCAGTATAAAAAGCCGCGAGTTTCTCCCCGTCCACTTTTTCTTTGGGCAGCCGGAGAGGCTGGCGTAATACGTCTTTGATATAACGAGTAAAGACCATCGTCTGGCTGCGAGATGGCTGAAAAATGATGCTCTTAATCACCTTCTGATCCACAGTCATAATTTGTTTCGCCATCGTAATCGCATCGGTAGAAGGCGCGCGGCGGACCTGTTCGTCGGCAGACATGCCAGGATTCCAGAGGACGATCCCCTTCTTCTGATGGGCGGAACCATCTGTATTGATGAGGGTAAAGCCACTTAGCCCCGTAAGATCCTCTGCTAATCTAGCAGGGTTCTCAATCGTTGCTGAGCTCGTGATAATCTGGATATTGTGTGCATTACCAAGTTCTCGGCAAACCAAAAGCAGACGTCTGAGTACTAATGCGACATGACTTCCGAATGTGCCGCGGTACATATGCATCTCATCAAGCACGATAAATTTGAGATTCCGCAAATAATTCCGAATGTGGTGTGCGGTTGCGTACTTCACCTTCTGAACTTGCCCGAGAATGGAGTAGTGAATCATATCCGGATTCGTCATCCATACCTGTGCTTTTTCCATGATACGATGCCGCGGCCCATTCTCGGTATCCCCATCCAGCCGACCAATATGAATCAGACGATCTCCCAAATGCAACTGGGTCTCAAACCACTCATCCAAGGAAGAAGGATTCTCCGTAAGTTGCAAGCCAAAACGCCTAATTTGATCCAACTGATCATTTGCTAACGCTTTTGTTGGAAATATGTATAACGCACGTTCTTCGGGATGGTTATATAAACGACTAAGAATCGGCAGGTTATAGGACAACGTCTTTCCGGATGACGTTGAAGTGACCAAGACAACATTTGAACCTGAATGGACTGCATCAGCCGTTTCTGCTTGGTGTGAATATAACTGCTTAATTCCCATTCGATGTAAGGCGTCCTTAATGGGCTCCGGTGTAGATTCAGGAATATCTGCAAAAGTTGCTTCTTTGGCAGGATGTGTATGTACATAAATCTCAGCGGCCTCTTCCTCGGCCAACTTCTTCAGCTTACCCAGTACATCTTCTGATGAAAATTCATGACTTACGACGCCAGGAATTCGGTTATCCTCACATAGTACAAATTCTTCTTTCTCTAGAGGAACGATAGCAAAACAAGACGGACAGTAAATTCCTTCTGCAAATCCTCGGAGGTTTTCAATTACGGGAGTCCAGTCTGAGCATTTAATCCCCGTTGGCGAATATTCAAGTAATCGTTGCTCCCCAACTAGGCTGATTTTATTGGAAATTTGAATCGCCTTCAACATATTGGTGCATTCCGAACATTTTAGAAATGCCATTCCCAATCCCTCCATCGTTAATGTCTGTTGAACCTATTTAAACATAATGATTAGACAATAGGTTGTCATCGAATATACGTTCTTGTGGAATAAAATCCCTTTATTGATAATTCGACAATATAGGCATTAAGTCCTGTGAAAATACGAAAAAACCCAAACAAAGCCAAAAATAATCGCTTTGTTTGGGTAAGTATCATTGAATATTTTTTTACGAGAAAGACTGAATCGATCATGATACCTGCGCTTGAGGAATCTCATTCGCTTCCTCAATACCCATCATCATTTTGTAATGTGCATGATGGTTTGTAACCTTGAATATCTTCTCGAATATATTAAGGTACCTTGCATTTGTATCTAGCGGATGTTCAATATATATATCATCGCTTGCAAAATGGGATCCATCATTTGCCCAGGATAAAAGCGATTTACATAATACCTTTTCTTCCTCTTCGAATTTATTCAGAATATCATCTTCACTAATATTTCCAAATACTTTAAAATAGTTTTCTATAATTCTACGAATCAAGTTTTGTACCGTTGTTGTGGAACTGCTCTGTGTTGCGGATCTAAGTTCTTGCCACATTAACTCATATGAAGTTTTTATTGGATTTGTATCATAGAACTGAGCATCTGAAATATTATTAACTTTTCTAATAATCCAGAAGGTTTCATCGTTTAATTTTCCGCCTTTTGAACGCTTTTTATGAAAAGTTACTTCCTTATGAAAGTAAACATTATGGGTTAAAACAAATAATTGAACGACATTGTTTCGATTATTCCTGATATCATCAATAAGCTTCAAAATGAGATTGCTAACGATAAAAAGTACATTGCTATCTAAGCTAGAAATTGGATCATCAATCACAACTACTTTATTCTCTGTAATAAGGTCTCTGTTATTGCTTCCATTCAACAGATGCATAAAATATAGGAATGTTACGAATGTTTTTTCTCCTTCACTTAAAGTCTGATTTACATCTTCTCCAGTAGATCGTATCAAACGATAATTCCCCTGATTTTGAGTATGCGCAAATTTGAAATTTGTAAAATTATACGCCTTTAACAGACGATTCATTTCATTTATAGATGGAGTTACACTTGTGATTTGTGCCTCTAAACCTTCGATTTCGGAAATTAATCTATTTTTCTCAGATGTTTTTGATGTGATACCGTCCTTTATCCCGGTTATTGCATTCTTGATACTAAATTCTTTTCGTACATATTTTTCGTGATTATGCAGATTTTCATTTGCTATGAATCTCCATATCTCATCCTTTAGTAGTTGTTCTTCCTGGGCTCGGTTATCAACCAACCTGTTATGTGCTTGGATCTCCTGATTTATTCTCTCGATCTCCAGATTTATATTTTTTATAAACTCATGAACAGGAACTAAAACAATTCCCTTACTCGGCTCTTTTCGTTTTTGTTCAATTAATTCGAGATTGATTTCATTTTTCGATCTGATTAGATCAAATTGTTGACTAATCTTCTCCTTATCGATATACGGTAATTCATTTAACAATAGGTCCTGGATTGAAGATTCGAGATTGCTATAAGATTCCATGTATTGATCAACATAATTTGCTAGTTCCTTCATTTCATTCTCATAAGTTTCATTAAAATATTCTTCTAATTGATGTATAAAACCATCCGGCAATGACTGTTGACAAAAAGGGCACATTCCTTCTGAATTATGTACATGGTCATATCCTTTTTTTACCCAATCGCTTAAAGCCAGTCTAGAAATGAGAGCAGCAATATCGACCTCCTGCTTACCAACAATTTGTTTTTGGAATATCTCGCTTGAACAAGCAGCATTTAGTTCATCACTTTTTATTGATTGAAACGTTTGGATTTTCACTAAACTACCATTGAATAATTTATTTGAACGAGCACGTAAATCCTCTAAATCACATAACTTATTTTCAAGGGAATGTGATTGTTTGCATTTATTCATAAAGTTTATTTTATTATTTCTGACACCTGAAAAAGCTTGCAAAAACTCGTTATCATATTTTCTTTTTAATTCCCAGCAATCATCTATAAATTCATTTTCATTCTCGTTATATTCCTCTTCTTTATTGGACAAGTTAGTGCGCAGTCTACGAATTTCTTCGTCTAATTTATCAACAAGCCTCTTCTTTTCAGCAATTTCATTTTTTATTTCAGTTGACTCCTTACCTAATGTGAATATACCCTTTATGTTCGAATCCTGATGGAAATTTTCCTCAACGAATTTCTGGTTATAGACCAATGTCTTTAATGGCTGTGAAGTCCAATCAATATTACAATCCGGGAAATTCTCAATATTTTTCATAGCATTTGATAATGATGTTTTCCCACTTCCATTGGAACCGTAAAAAAAATTAATTTTCTTTAAACCACTAAAGACAACACCTGTATTATTATAAGTCGCTATCTTCTTAATGGAAATTTCTTTAATCATTGCTTTTTCACCCCGTAATAATTAATTAAAAAAGGCGTAACTAAAATAGATGTCCATTTTAGTTACGCCCAGATGCAAGTAATTAAATTATTAGTGTCTAGAATCCGTAAAAACTAAGCCCCAACAATCTCCGCATTCTTATTAATCGTATCAATAACACCGATAATTGCTCGTGCATCGTCCAGATTATTACTGAACAGTTCCGTTATACTGCCAACCGAGCGGAACGGCTCCTCTTGGAGTACAGATTTTTCAATGATACCGTTTTTAACTACATAGTCGATAACCAACTTCACAAACCGTAGTTGATTGACATTCAAGCGATTTTCTTGGAGAAATATCATGAATGCTTCATTCGCAGCCTCCTGATCAAGCCCCACAACCGTACGCACAAGCTTAGTTACCGGTAAATCTTTATATTCCCGTTCATAATCCTCTTTGGTTCCGAGTTCTCCCCACAGTATATGTTCGAGCGTCTCCAGATCCTGTTTGGTGATCGGCTTGTTGTTGCGCAGTTTATAGATTGCTAGTTGGTCCTTATTGGTTTGCAAATATTGGCTAACCTTCTTGCGGTAATTTTGCAGGTCATTGGTATTATAAAAGCCGCGGCTCTCCTCTACAGCAAGCCATTCATCTTTGAAATTCGTATAGTAAATCTGCTGCGTTTCCCGTTCCAGGAACTTAATAAGATCCCGTAGCGCTTCACGTACTCTCTCCATTTCGAAGATGTCCGCTTCTTCCCAAAACTCTGCCGTTTGGATTTTCTCTATTACATCTCGCTGAGCGACGATTTGAGGAATCGTTCCCAACTTGGAGAGTTTTTCTGCCGTCTCCATGACTTTGCGAATTGGCTTCACCGATTGTGTTCCTTGAAGCTTAGCCAATTCGATGATCAGCATCATATAGTCAAACCGTTTTGCTAATTCGTCATTGTCTAAAGAAACGACAAGAGGAGCTATATACTCTTTCAAATCTCCCATATCTGTATCGGTTAGGGAGCGCCATGCAGCGTCATTTTTATACTTATGGACATATTGAATATGCTGCCTGATGCGAAAATGCTCCTCATTTAATGCACTAACGCTTTCCTTCAGACGATTCACCAAGTCCGTGCGATGTGCGATATACTCTGGTTCTTGATAACGCAGTTGCTGAAGTTCACGTACAATCTGGGTACGAACATTGAATAATTTCTCCGATAAAGTCTCGGTAATAGTGGTATCCTTCCCTTTTGGATTTACCCGAAAAAACTCAAAGTTGCGACAAAAATCAAAGATCAAGAATTCCTTCTTGTCCTCACCAATACCATGAAGATCTTTACATAACCGCGTCCCACGACCAACCATCTGCCAAAACTTTGACTTCGAGCGTACTTTCTTAAAAAACACCAAATTGACAACCTCAGGGATGTCTACCCCAGTATCCAGCATATCTACAGAAACAGCAATTTGAGGAAGCTTACTCCATATGGAAAAGTCATCAATCAAGGATTGATAATAATTCGTTTTGATATCAATAACACGTGCAAAATGCCCCTTCAATGCCGGATACAGGCTATCGAATCGCTCCACGATCGCAACCGCGTGCCGATGGTTTTTGGCAAAAATGATGGTCTTGCCCAGCTTGTCTCCGCCTTCAACCTTCAGACCCCGCTCCATAACTAACTGCAGCACCCGATCTATGGTATCCTGGTTGAACAACCACTCATTGATCGCTGCACTGTCAATATCCCGCGGTTCCTCTTCATCATCCTCCAGAAGCACTTCTTCATATTGCTCTTTTTCCTCATCGGATAGATCATCGTAGCGGATGCCATCGTCCATAATCTTGGTCGTTGTTTCCACTGTACGGTAATCCACCAAGTGTCCTTCCTTGACTGCTTGCTCTAGTTCGTAGGCAAAAGTCGGAACACCATTTTCCAGACGGAACACGTCGTATGTATTTTTGTCAACTTCATCTTTAGGAGTTGCTGTCAACCCTAAGAGGATAGCATCAAAGTAATCGAATATGGCCTTATATTTCTTATAGACGCTTCGATGCGATTCATCGATGATAATCAAATCAAAATGACCAACCGTAAACAGCTTTTTGCCGTCCTTTCGCTTGGCCTCATCGATTGCGTTCATCATCGTCGGGTAAGTAGAGAAAACAATTCTCGCCGTTTCCGGATTATCCTTGCTGTCCAGCAAGTTGCATAGTGTCATATCGGGCATATACTGGCTGAAGCTGTTTTTGGCTTGACGAACAAGCGTTGTACGATCAGCAAGAAACAACACATTCTTCACCCAGTTATATCGGCTAAGCACATCAACAATAGCACTCGCGGTACGTGTTTTACCGCTGCCTGTCGCCATGACAAGTAAAGCGGTCCTCTGTCCTTTGTTTAATGCATCACAAACCGAGAGGACTGCTTCATGCTGATAAGGACGATTTACAATGGAGTTGTTGATTTGTACATCCTGCAGCGGCCTGCGGATCGAGCGTCGGTTTACGAGCAGCTGCAGCTCATCCTGACTGGCGAAACCGGATACTTGCCGACTGGCATAGTGTAGATCATCCCAAAAGTTCGTTATAAAACCGTTCGTATAATAAATGACCGGACGCTGTCCGTACCGTTGCTCCAAACCATCCGCATAAAGTTTCGCTTGCTGCTTGCCTATATTTGGGTCAGAACTCGTCCGTTTCGCTTCCACAACGGCAAGGGGCTTCCCGTTCTCACCGAATAACACATAGTCGACATAACCGATCCCTTGTCCTTTTGGCATACCTTGGACTTCAAACTCTTCCAATACATTTTGCCGGAATGTCCATCCTGCAAGTTTTAGCTCGAGATCAATATAACGTTTGCGGGTCTCATACTCACTGATTTGATCCGGCGCGAAGTCATATTCCTGAGTATTCTGTGCTTTGCGTTCTGTCAGCAGCTTCCGAAGCTCTTCGTTTTCTTTAATCAGATCTTCCAACTTACGATCCTTTGAACCTAAACGGTCATATAAATCCTGCAGTTCCTGAGGTCTTACTTTCTCTTGGTGCTTGTTCTCTTCCAACAAGAGTTGTTCATCAAAGCTTCTCGCGGTATAATCGACCGAATAGCAATAATCAATCCAGCAGATAAAGTTATGTAGGTTACGAAGTGACAGAATTGCTTCGCCGCGGCTGATCGTCGCATTCGAATGTACAGCGGCATTGCCTAGCTTCGTGATATATTTCAGCTGAGGTAACATGGATTGATCGATTACGCGGAGAAAAGTTACATCGTGAATCAAGCTTGACAGATTGTCTTGATAGGGAACCTTCAAGTCGCTATCATAGGTAAACAGCCATTTTACAGCAAGCTCCAAAGCCCGTCGGCACAGGATAGCACTGGTCGCTGGACTGACAACCAGTGCTTTCTCTGCCTCTACACATGCACCTGCAAAGCTGGCATATGTTTTATTTGCACTGAGAAATCCAAAATTTGATAACTGTACATCACTCATCTAGACTGCTACACCGTCCTTCACTTTCAATTCGCCTTTAAAGGCTTTTTGGAGAAGTGCTTGGAAGTTGGATTCTAGATCCTTCAATCCTTGCTGCATCTTGGACTTCAATATGTCGATTTGGCGCACGTAGTCGGCAAAGCGTTGCTGGAGTTCAATCGGAGGCATTATAATGGGAAACTCTTCCAAATGCTCCTTGTTAATTTGCCTTTTGTCTATTCCTCCAACACATACTTCCCTTATATAATCCCTATACTCGTCTGAAATCAGAATATAAAGAACAAATTCATGTATGACCTCTTTTTTCAGCCTTACTAGGTATACATGTCCATTTATATTTGCACTATCATCTTCGCCTAAAAATAGGGCTGCTCGCCCCAAACTGCTATTTTCAGTATTAATTCGACCAGTTTTTGTTATTAATATGTCCCTGTTTTTTAAACTGGTCTGACTCATCTTCCTATGGGTTTGCTCATCGATATAAGCAACATCATCTAACTCAATTCTATTTTTCCATATATTCTGACTTCTGAAAAATATAATACCTGTTTCAACATATACCTGGCTTCCACCTTTCGGAGTATTGCCACTTAAGATCCTTGTCGATAAACTTTTTAATTTTTGTACTTCCCATCCCATAGGGTTCGTAACCGGATTCCCAAACATATCCATAAACACAACTTGAACCAATTCATCAAGCTTGGCTATTGCTTGTTTGCGTTTGTCGATTAAGGCTTGGGCTTTAGCTAAAATATCTATTATATGTTTCTGTTCACTAATAGTTGGAAGAATAATTTGTATCTTCTTTATATCAGAAACAGAGAGATGCTTGACGGTAACGAATGGAGTGGCATCTTCAATTCTCTTTAAGGCATCCGGTAGAATATATAATAAGTATTTTTCTAGTAACTCAGGTGAACTAGATTGAATTTTACATACACGTTGATTTAACAATGAAACAGGTCCTAGCCACTCCGAAATTTTAAACTCTCCATCCATACTTATTAATAAATCACCTTTTGAGACAAGATATTCTTCTCTGTATTCACCACTATAATAAGTGGCTGGGTTGTTCTGGCCAACATCTCTAATTCTGATTAATGGAAAACCATTATTCTCTTCATTGAACATCTCAGACTTAAAAGCAAACCCTGAAGTTATTTTTGCAACTTCACTAACTGATACAACTTTCACCCCAATAACGCCTCCAGTTCCTCAAGCCCCTCAACAATTTCATCCTCTAGCAACTTGATTGAAGTAAGTATCACCTTCGGGTCCTCGTATTGAACTTCCTCATACTCTGTCTCCTTATAGCGATTAATGCTGAGGTCATAGGCATTGGACCGAATCTCATCAATTGGAACCAGGAACGATTTCTCCGTGCGTTTACGCTCCTTCTCTGCATCCTTATTGCTAAACCGTTCCACGATGTCGGGGATATCATTCACCTCGATCGGATTCCGCTTATCATCTAGCGAGAAACCATCCGCCTTCATGTCATAGAACCAAACGTGATCTGTCCCACCCGCACCTGTCTTGGTGAAGATCATAATAGCTGTCGAAACCCCAGCATAAGGCTTGAATACCCCGCTCGGCATCGAAATGATAGCTTCCAACTTGTGATTCTCGACGATCTCCTTGCGAATATCTTTATGAGCTGTACTGTTACCGAATAAGACACCGTCCGGCACAATGGAAGCGCAGCGTCCCCCAACTTTGAGCATACGCAGGAATAGAGCAAGGAACAGCAATTCCGTCTTTTTTGTGCGGGTCACACGCAATAGATCCGCTGCTACCGCATCCGCATCAAGCGACCCTTTAAACGGCGGATTGGCTAAGATTAGCGTATATTTGTCTTTGTCGGTATTATTTTCATTCAGGGAATCGCGATATTCGATATTCGGATTATCCACTCCATGAAGCAGCATATTCATGGCCCCGATGCGCAACATCGTACGGTCCATATCGAATCCGTAGAACATATGATTATTAAAGTGTTCCTTCAAACCCTGAATCAGAAATAGATCGGCATGATGGTCACGCAAATATTCTCCTGCAGCAACTAGAAAACCTGCTGATCCTGCAGCCGGGTCACAAATGATATCTTCCGGAGTAGGCTTCATTAAAGCGACCATCATTTCGATAATGTGTCTTGGCGTACGGAATTGGCCGTTCGTTCCAGCTGTAGCTACCTTGGATAATAGATACTCATATAAATCCCCTTTGGTATCCCTGTCCTTCATATCAATCGTATCAATGCCCTCGACAATGCGTACAAGCATATTGGGAGTCGGAATCATAAAGATGGCATCGCCCATGTATTTAGCATAGGCTGAATCCTTGTCTCCATGAAGTGACTTAATGAACGGAAACACTTCATTGGAAACAACATCATACATACGCTGCGGATCAAGATTCTTAAAGTGATTCCAGCGTAAATACTGTTTATCACTTGGAAATAGTCCGGTAAACGGTACCGACAGCAGCATGGACTCATTTTCCTTACGTGTCTCCGCTTCATCCAGACCTTTAATGAATAACATATATGTAAACTGTTCGATTACGCTTAATGGATTGGTAATGCCGCCGGTCCAGAATGTCTCCCAGATCCGGTCTACTTTTTGCCTTAATTCACCTGTAATCATAACGTTCTCCTCTGTACGTAGATTCTTGTCTAATTATACTACAGACTGCCCTAGTGCGACATGTTTCTGCAGACTAATAAAATATAATCCTGCTTCCTTCACCCGATATCCGAACGTCTCAGACCAAGCCAAAGCATACGCCTGAACTTGAGGCGCATAGAAATGGACAAACTGCTGCAATTTGCCTTCGTCAAGCTGATCGGTCTTGAAGTCGACGATCACCCAGCCATCCTCTTCTTCAAAGGCGAAATCTATTACACCTTTCACAAAGAGATTTAAGCTGTTATTGGATTGTTGCGTTAATGCCGCGGCGGCTGTTTCGGATATTGCCTGTTCGGTTGCGTGAAATGGCGTTGGCCCCCCATTTCTCTGATGCATCATGATCGGGATCTCAAACAACCGCTGTTTCGCTCGCTGACTTCGCTGCCAGAGTTCGCTATCCAGCACTTCTCGGAGTATAGGAAGAACATCCCCAGCAATCTTCTCTGCAACCCCTTCGACCTGGCAGAGGTATTGAACGTATACAGGAAGTTCGTTTATCGGAAGACCTTTTCCAACGGCTTCAAGTCCCTTATGGATTACACTACCAAAAGATTGTCCTCTCCCATTGGCTGACCATTCCGGTGTTTCGTCCATGTTCTTCGTCAGTCCGGTAACGGTTGCTTCCACATAAGTAGGCTGGCGCAGCAGATGGAACACCTGCTCCCTTTGAGCCAAGAAAGCCCCCAAATCAATAGATGCGATATCTCGTGCTAATTCCTTCTCACACTCACCGGTCCCGGCATCCGTTTCAGGGACATCCAGCTCACGGATATGATCCATCCCATCCATGAGCGAACTCCACGGGCACTTTGCCGGCTGCTCAGGGTAGAGACTGACAACCAACATTTGTTTGGCTCGTGTCGCCGCGACATAGAGAAGACGATCCCGCTCCGCATGCATGAAGGCTCGTTCCCGCACGCTCATCGATTCCCAACCTACCGGCTGGGCAATCGTTTCTTTCTGAAATCCTTTCGATTGTTGGATCAGGAAATAGCCCGCTGCCTCTGTCTCCGAACGATCAACAAACTGGTCAGCGTCATGATCCTTGTCCCCGCAAGGACAAGCGAGAAACACGACAGGCGCTTCCAGGCCTTTTGCCTTATGGACGTTCATGATCCGTACCGCTTGACCTTTCCCCGTATAGAGACTCGCAGTTTCCATCCCTTTGCTCTCCCGAATGGCCGATATCGCCTGCGCCAGTTCATGCCAATCCGAAGCAAGCAAGGCGCCACGCTGCAAGAGCTCCAGCATCTTGAGAAGAGTTCCAGAACGATTGGCACCAGCTTCTTGTATACTAGAATAAGGTAAAAGACCGGTGTCCTCTATAATGCGGTGTAGGGCTGCCCATGCAGGCATTTCCTTGACCCAGCCGGCATATTCCCGCAATTTCCATAATGCAGCGGTAACTGGATTGCCCCGTTCTTCTGTTTCCTCCAGCAGCCGATAAATTGACCATGCATTTCCTTGAGCACGATACGCTATCAGTTCCTTGTCGCTAATACCGAATAGAGGCCCGCGCAAGACACTCAGCATCGTCACTTGGTCAGACGGATCGGCCAGATAGAGAGCTAATTGTCCAAGTGTATGAAGCTCGGGATATAAGGCGGAGCTTCCGACCGTTTCCGCGGCTACGCCCCTCTTCTCCAACTCCTCCGCGTATAGGTGCAAATAATGCCTTGTTCTTGTCAAAATCAGAAAATCACTGGGCCGCGCCTCTCTATACACCCAAGCTGCGCCATCCCGCTCCTGAATGTGCATATTCCCTTGTCGGCAAGCCCACGCAATAGTTGTGGCTATACGCTCTGCGTCAACCGCCGCTACTGCATCCTTGCCTCCCGGAATTTTCGGATACGTAAGCGCATAGATCCCGTGATTCGATTTCTTGTTTGCTTTGGGATTGGGGATATTCGTTTCCATCCGAACATACGCCGCTTGCACCTCGCTTTCCCGAACGGGAAGCTTGCCGACGAATTGCCCATTCACAAAATCGCCGATCGCATCGACGGATCGGAAATTGCTGGTTAAGTGAAGAACATCTCCACATGCGTGAATCCTCGATTTCACCTCGTTATAAATGGAAATATCCGCGCGGCGGAAACGATAGATGGACTGTTTCGGGTCTCCTACGAGGAACAAGGAACCCGGCTTTGGAGTAAGCTTCCGCCAATTCCGTTCGTTCGGATCATCCCCGGCCCCCGTTAAGAGAAACATCATTTCCGCTTGGACCGGGTCGGTGTCCTGAAATTCGTCGACCATTACCCGTTGGTATCGCCCGGCGAAAAACGCTCGAACCTCCGGGTAATCACGCAGCAGACGGCATGCATTCATCAGAAGATCCTGAAAGTTCAGCTTCCCTTCCTGCAATCGCCGTTCTTTGCAATACTCCAATGCAGGCAAGACAAATTGAATGACCTTCGGATACAGATATTCCCGCCACGATTGAAGAAAGGGGAACAGGACCGTGATCTGCCATTCATGAAATCGTTCGGAGATGGCTTTGGCTTGCTTCTTATCCGTCCATTTGTATTGCTTCACATCCAGTTTGAAGTCAAACATCTTCGCAAGTGTTAGTATCAGCATATCGTCCTGCTCATCCGACAACCGCAGCATACGATTAGCAGCACGCAGTTTGGCCTGAAGATTATCCCAACCCTTCTCCGGTTCAACTGTCGGCATAAATCGGCTTGCTTCTTCCATCATGGGAAGCAGCGAGAGACGGATCAGGTTGAATTCAGGACGTTGGACCAGTTCGCAAGGGATTTGGAGGTTCGTAAAAAAGGATACCCGATCATAGACATCCTTAAGAATGCTTACATCAATGTCCACCTCGCCAAAGGATGCTAGGGCTTCAGGATCTCTCTCCTGCAGCCGAATCAGATATTCGTCCCAGCATTGATCGTGGAACGCACGATTCATCTCATCAACCATTTCTTCGAAAGAAGGGTCCAATCCGGCCTCAATCGGACGCTCCCGAAGCATGGAGGAACAGAACGCATGGATAGTTCCGATGAAGATTTGGTCCAAATTGGCCAAGGCTTCTTCCAATCGTCCTCTAGTTTCGCCTTCAGCATCAGCCGCTTTCCGCTCCAAAGCAATACGGAAACGCTCCTTCATCTCATCCGCCGCTTTATTCGTAAAGGTGATCGCCGCAATCTGCTCGATCTTAGCCGTTCCGGTCTCGATGAGCGCCAGCAATCGGCCGACCAAGCTGGTTGTCTTGCCTGATCCTGCGCCGGCTTCTACCAGAAAGGTCGTGCTCAGTTCCTCTAATATCCTCTTTCTAGCTTGTTGATCGGATGCTTCATTCAATGTTCTCCACCTCCAGCAGCGTGTGCAACAGTTCCGAATTCACTTCGTCCTTTCGCTTATCGGCCAGCAGTTCTGCGTGCTCTCCGCATACAGCCGCGTAGTCGCAATACCGGCAGATCGCGGGATTTGAAGCGGGAATAAACAATCCCTGTTCCATCGACGAAAGGATTCCCCGGATCACCTCGGTGACTCGATCCCGCTCGGTTTGCGAGCGCGCAATCACTTGCCCGTGCCCCCGTTCACTTGGAAAGACGTAAGACGCTTCAAGCACTTTTGCTTCTGAATCCACACCCGTTTGCCGCATCCACAGCTCTGTCCCCATCGCGTATAGAGCGTGTTGCAGCTGCGTGCCGCCTGCGAACATGCCATTTTCTTTGTAAGACCGAGGACTGCCGGTCTTATAGTCAATAATTCGATATTGATGCGGCGCAACTTGATCGATCCGGTCGACGATTCCGCGCAGCGTAATCGCCATGTCCTCGCCAAGCTCAAGATGCAACGGCTGGCCGTCTACGATGAGCTCTTGTTCGAAAAACCGGGGGGCCGTATTAGCCTGCAATTCCATGCGATAGAATACTTCAATATCCCGAAGCATCGCTTGCCGCTCCCTCTCAAACACATGAGGGCTCGGTGCTGGAATCCGCTCGGCATATAAGAGCATCGTCTCCTCCGCAATACGAAGTAAACGGGCATGATCGTGTGTAATAGGCATGACTTTACTTGCGCTGACTTCCGTCATATAACGACGATAAACCTCGTGCAGCAGCGAGCCTCTTTCATTCGGCTTCAACCAGGAGGTACGATCAAAAGTCACCTGATCTTTCACGCGAATCCTGAGCACATATTGGAAAAAGTAACGCATCGGACATTCCGCGTACTTCTCCAATTGACTTGCGCTAAGCGTCCGTTCTTCCCGGCCTTTGCAATAATCAGCCCATTCATCCCCCGCTATATATCCGTCATGCTCTGTCACTTGCGAGTTGGTACGCGCCTCGAGTGCAAGTCTGCCTTGACGAAGAGAAGGATAGACTGACTCGATGAAGAATTGCCGGTCCTTCATAAGGTTTACATTCGAACGGATTTGTCGGAAGACGTAATGAGAGCCGTCTAAGGGCAATTCATTTAGCTCAGTAGAGGATGGCTGTTCTACATCCAAATACCCGACAGGTTCGCCTAAGCTCCGATGCAGCATCTCATAGTCCGCATTCGGTTCTCCGGATACTTTCCGGAAGACCTGTAGAAGTTGAAAAGCCGGGCTTGCTGTCGCTCCTTCTGCCAAGTCATACGACGAGAAGCTGCATGTGATATTGCCGCTTATCATCCCAAGCCGACCATCACGAAGGCGTTGCCGATCTCTTTGTCTCTGCATGGCTGTTTGAAGCCCGGCACCGATCCGTCTGCACTCTTCATCGAGAAGCATAGGATTTTGCCTGATATTCCCGGACCACGAATGTTCATCCATCCCGAGAAGAAACGTCTGTTTCCTCCCGCTGATCCCCCCGTTCGGCAAACTCGATATGTACAGGGATCCGGGCTTGGGTAACCGCTGCACCCCGACTCGAAGTTCCTGCAGCATGTCTCGGGCATACAAGAGCATTTGCTGAAATGGCATCAAGTCCGGAACAGGACATTCCTGCAGTTCATTAGCGATACCTCTCATTTCTTGCAGGACGATCGTATCATCTTCTGTTCCAGAGACACCAACTCGATCCAAGACGTTCACGAGCCATCCCCAGATTCCCTTAGGAGAGGAGAGCGCCGCTTCGTCTGGAAACAATTCTCCAAGAAAGTTTGTCAGATGCTTCTTGATCTCGTCATCCCGTTGTTGTTGTTCCGTTCGCTCCCGTTCTTCGGGTCTTTCATTTGAATCCCCTTGGAACCGGACAACTTCTGACCCTAGCAACTTGATATACCGTTCTTTCCCCCAGCCGATTCCGCTTTTCTCCAGAGTTCGAATACAATCCGCATTCGTTATTCCTTGCTCACGATCGGAGAACGTAATCAATTGCTGCTGCAGCATCGATACGAGCGGCCGCACCTGATAACCGGACTCCAGCCAGTTCAGCAGGAAATGGGCGGCTCTTCCCATTCCGGATGTAATCGCAGGCAGCCCGTCTGCGCAAGAACAGGAAAGACCCAGAGAAGCACACATGGTCGAAATGGCCAGCGTATATTCTTCATCCGGGACGATCATCTCCACTTCATCCAATGGCATCCGGCCCTGAATAATTCGACTCAATGCTTCACGAACCTCCGCCATCCTTCCGGTCGCATGATAGAACTGAACTTCTCCGAACGGCAATGTGGATTGAACGTCAGTGAAGGAAGAATCCGCTACAATCCTTGTCATCCGTCCGTTTGACAACCGCTCCATCATCCGGGCGGAAACCGGTGGAAGCGGCATAGGGTCTGGCAGAATAAGCTCTACGTTTTCCGGCAATTGGGTTGGTATATACGACAAAAGGCCGGGGAAATCGGTCCAGCTCCGCTGATTTAGAAAGCGCTCATACGCTGACAGCACCTTTTTGACATAGATGCCTCTTTGCTGGCTCAAAAGTTGATCGCTTCGCAGTTCTTCTGCTTTTACCCCGGCACGGCGTAAATCCATAATGGCTTGGTGAACATGCATCACAATACCAGGCTTTACTTGATCCATGGAGATGTAAGTATCCACATCGGAAGCCATTTGTTCCATAATATGATGTACAATCCAAAAGGACCGCTGATCCCCGATTAAGGTCATCCCTTGTTTATACAGGGAGAACTCAGCCTCTCTTTTAACAAAGGATTGAACCGTATGAACCTCCGTGTTCATTACCGGTCCTAATTCCCGACATATTCGCATCAACCAAGACTGCCCTTCCATGTAGGAAGGAGCAATCACAATCTTGCGGCGAAAAGGCTCTTTACGGATTGCATCAGATAAACGTTCTAGAAACGTGCCTTCTGTTTTCATATGGGACACCCTCCTTTCGTCTATCGCTCGACATTCGCATCCTTACTTTCCATACATCTGCCCCCAACGCTGCAACTGTTCCTTAAATTTCTCACGGACAGATGCAGGTTCTAAGATCTCCGCCGAAGGTCCGTACTGAACCACCCAGTTCATAAATTCGCGCTCATGGTTGACGGTGACCTCGAATAATAAGCTGCCGTCTGGCAGATCGGTCATCTTCGGTCTCACGAACAATTCTTCTTCCTTTACATAGCGGGCAACATCCGGATGGAATTTAATCTTGAAGGTGATTAAAGAATCCCCTCGTTCAATGGACCAGGTGTGCTTCATGTACTGCGCGATGCTGAAATCACCCTTGTCAAAATGATTTCCTGTCAGCTCTACATGTCGGAAACGGCTGATGCGAAATGTGCGAATCTCCCGCTTGGCACGACAATAACCGATCAAATAAAACCGCTGATCCCTTGGAACCAGGTAGTACGGATCAATTTCGCGCTCCGTCAATTCATTCCGGCTCTGGGTATGGTAAACAGCCCTGATCGTCTTGCGGGCGATAATCGCTTCCATGATGGGCAGCAAAAAGTTGGCACTGTTCTCCCGATAAGCCGGGGTGCCCATTTGGATCATGTCCGCGACATTTTCTAATGTATCGTACCGCTTCCGGGTTTCCTTCACATGCGTAGCCATCACCTTGTCGTAAGCGGATTCAAATCCTGGAGGCAGTTTGCTGGTGTCGAGCACGGATGGCAGGACTGAAAATACCAACGCCTCCTGCTCTGTGAAGTTCAGCGGGTACATGGCGAAATTGCCGACAAAACGGTACCCTTTCCCATACCCCTCGTTCGTGATCGGTGCGATTAAATCCAATATCCTCAAGTCTCTGTAAATCGTTCGATCCGTTGTCTCGCATTTATCTGCCAGCTCTTTGGCTGAAATCCCCGGATTAGCCTGAATGGCAAGAAGCATTTTAAAGAGTCGTATTACTTTATCCGTCATGCGAAATCTCCCATCTTGGCATATGTAATGTAAATTCTTATTATATTTGGGATTCTACGTTTTACCTAGTCCTTCCTGCCTAGACAAGCAGAAAACGAAACGTCCTCTGTCGTTTTGATGATGTACATTTCCTCTATGCCCGGTGTAAGTTCAACAATGGCTGTATCCTTCACGACAAATCGCACCATACCGCCAACATGATGCTCAAACATATCATAAATCCGGCCGGCGCTGCGGCATGCTTTCGGTACGGTATGCGGACTGTTGGCGACATAACCGATTTTGCCTATTGGGGTCATTTCTACTTTAATCGCTTCATGGTCATGCGGATTATCCGGGTCTTTGATTAAGTGAACGATCTGACCCGGCTTTAGAAATGCTGCTCCGTAGTAATGCTGCGTACCTGTGATGGCGATATCGGTTGTTCCACTGTAATCACTCCCGTATGTCTTTCCTTCATTATGACGGATCACAGAGACAATAGATTGTCAGCGAATGTACGTTCTGCCAATTAAAAAAGCACCGCGAAATCTCATCTTGAGATCGCGGTGCTGCATTCATTTCAGAAAATGAGCAAACTTATCCGGGGCACTCCGAATGTCTTGAGCCAGCTTCTCGTATTCCGCGGATAATTTTACAGAACGAACTCTTTTGGCGTCTTGATCGCGCGGCTCAATGAATCCTTCTTCTCTCCAATGGCTCACTTTTTCCCTTATTGAACGATCCGACAAGCGAAGCAGGTCCCTCATTTCACTTGTCGTCAAGGTGTCTTGTTTGAAGGTTAGTTGAGCGAACACCATTCTTTGCTGGGGATCCAACTTGCGAATCAGATCCGGTTCGATTTTGGTCATTTGGGCAGATTTATCAGTTACAATGGCAGCGGCTTCTTGAAAAACCTCCGCCAAACCATCAATAAAAAATTCCAGCCAGGGCGTCAAGTCAGCCTCATTCCGCCCAAAATAATAATTGTGATGGAGACCCAACTGGAGTCGGCGATAATACTCAGCTAAGTTGCGGTCGTAGAAATTCTCTAGTACGAATAAACCCTTCAGTCCATAACCACCACGGCGTAAAAGATAGGTCGTAATCATCCGGGCTGTTCGGCCATTACCGTCCAAATACGGATGAATCGTTAGAAACTGCCACATGAATATCCCAGCCTTGATCGGAACCGGAACCGAATAGGTTTCCGGCGAGTTCACCCAGGCAACCAAATCCTCCATTAATACCGGAACATCTTGCCATTCTGGCGGTAAATAAAAACCAGAAGCATTGCGGCTGCCAACTTGATTTTGTTCTTCGCGATACTCGCTAACACGCGGTCTTCGTCCGTGGGATATTCGGATAATGGCATGCAGCTTTTTAATCAATTCCTCTGTGACCGGAAGCTGCCTTTTTTCGGCTTCATCCAGGTATTCTAAAGCTTTCATTAAGTTATAAACTTCCTGCTCTTCATTGTCATTGCTGGTTTGGTACAAAACTTTTCGCTTTGTCGCCTCATCAAGCGTGTTTCCTTCAATTTTCGTTGAAAGGATGACCGTCTTTTCCATCGATTCTTTCTTAAGCAAATCCAGAATAGATGCGGGCAATGGAAGCAAATCCACCACAACGCTGGCGCGTTGTATATCCATTAGTCTGCGGGCAATGGCGTCCGTTATTGAATATTTAGGTGTAAACATAACATCACCATCCTCAATAATATTATACCATTGCCGCTATTTTGCCGCAAAGTTTTTTTGTTGCATTTCTTCGTATATTTCAATTCTAAAATGTCATCTTATACAACGTTTTATTCTCCAGCCCTCGGATGGGCTGTGTCCACAACTCCTTGTCAGAAGTGGCACTTAGTGCATCCTCTGCCATCTGCAGCTTAGCATCCAGTGCGTCGATATGATGCAGCGCTACTGCTTCCGCCGTTTGCGGCTGTACCGGGCTTCCCCATTCCCCGAGGTTATGGTGTGAGAGAATAAGGTGCTGCAATCCGATCACTTGTTGCGAATCGAGTGGAAGCTCCCGCCGCAAAGCCGCTTCTGTGATCCAACTAGCCGCCATGGCAATATGACCGATCAACTTACCCTGGGTGCTGTAATCTGTCACGACCCCAAGCTGAGCGATCATTTCCTCTGGCTTTGCGATATCATGCAGGATAATTCCCGCTTTGATCATGTCCGCATTTAGAAATGGTCTCTGCTTGCAAAGGAACTCTCCAATCTCCAGCATACGAACGACATGATAGGCCAAGCCTGCGAAGTATGCATGATGGTGCATTTTGGCCGCTGGATAATGAGCTAGTTTCTCTCTCACCTTATCGACGCAAAAGCTTACACTATCGCGAATCACCGGATCCGAAATACTCTCAATGACTCTGTCTATGACTTCTAATAATTCCGTAGATCCCATTGGTGCAGCTCGAATAAAATCGGTTAGAGACACACCGTCTTCTTCCCTTATATTGCGAATCCTGATGATCTTAAGCTGCGGTTTTTCCCGATATAACTGAACGATTCCTTGAACCTTGACCAGCGTCATCGGAGAAAAGTTGTCTCTTTCCGTTTCTTTCACATCCCAATACTTGGCAGGCAACTGTCCACTGGAATCACACAGCACCAAATCAAAGTAGTCCTTTGCCGGCGATGTGTTGGTTTGCTTCAGTTCCAGCTCCTTCAATAAACAGAAGCCGACAAATTCATCATTTGTACTCAGGTCTTTAATCAACGTCATGCTTTAACCCCCATCTACAACTCCAAAAACTCTGCCTCTGCCTCAGAAAACCCATATTCCTTGAATTGCAAATATTTCTTTAACGTCCCCGTCATTTTCAGAGGATAAGGCTGTGCAGTAGTCGATTCAAAGGTAATGCATACCTCACGCAAGCGATGCACCGTCCAAGCTAGACGCTCTCGGTCTTGCCTATCCATCGGACCTAATGGCATATATTCGACAACTCGAGGTTGTTGAAAAGCCGTTCCCAAGTTATCATACTTGGTCATGGCCTTGGCAATGTTCATCTGGGTCTTAGGTTTGTTCCCCACACCATAATACAATCCGGACTCGTGATCAGAATAAACGCCAATAGAGAAAGACATAGGGATAAAACCGTAGGCTGGAACATCATCGTTGGAATTAACACGAATAACAGTCATTCCGCGTTCGTTTTGAATCCATCCAGGTAATTCTGGGTCCTTCCCACGGACAATTTTGTTGTTTTGAATCCCATCCAGTCCTTTATATCGAAGCTCCGCTTCAACTAACACGACTGGCTCCTTGCCGATCATTCGCTCCACTCTTAACTGCTCTCCGAACCAACGGGCTATCTCCTTCTTCTGCGCATCTGGAGCTTTGGGAAGCGGATCAAACTGATCTGTTTGCAACACAGCTTCCGACAAAGGCACCCATTCCTCAAGGCCTCGGCTCTTTACCATTAGTACACCGTTTTCGAATTTCGTCAGAATCGCATAGGTTCCTTTATCACCCGAAACCAGATCATAGGCTATGATGGGACGTTGTTCATTGACATCCAGATATGCCTTGTAATCGATAATTCCCGCATCCCCCAATAAATCCAGAATACTGTTGAAAACTTTGTGAATATAATTTGACTCTAGGTTATCCTTCTTTCGTTTAGACTTCTTGGCCCCGCTTTCGGGATAGACAAATTGAGTCATCCTCCCTGTTAATTGAAACCCTTTACGAACCGCTTGCTTGGGGTCGGTTCCTTCGCCAAGCTTTTTCCATTCATCTTTAGGTAATATTTCAATCAATGAGCAAGTTAGGGCTTGATTCCCTTTAACATGTTCGATGCTTCGGAGGATTTTGTTGGTTCGATGTTCATCCGCCAGGTCCTTAAGTGCTCCACGATCCAAGCCATCTACATAGTCCTTCCTGTCACACTTGACCACAATGATGCGGTTTCGAGAGGAAGAGTTCAACCTAAAGACATCTCCGTCGACTTGTTCAGCCAGCAACTTTCCTTTATATTTCTTAGCTTTCAATGCTTCAATGACACATTGATATAAAGAGTCCGATCCCCACACTTCAAGTACAAAATCTTTATCATGCCCGCAGTAAACGGGTGGGATCAGATCTTTCCTTCGCCTCCCTGTCCCTTCCCGCTTCGGTTTCGGGACAAGTGGCAGCGGCGCAAGCGGTCTCCAGTCGGATATGTTTCTCTGTACCATCTCATAGAATCCCATTTTTTCCTGGATACTGATACCCGCTTCAATATAAGGGGACTGGCTAAAGACTCTATTATTATGAACGATCCATATATTAGGAGAGTTACCTGAGTGATACTTGACTGGATTTGTTAAGATATCCTCTGTCGATAATGAATTGCCCCATAAAACATCACTAAACAGTTCGTCGAGCCCTTCAGACCAACGGGTATAAGGCTCAGTTCCACCTTCTCTGCGGAAGAATAAACTCGCATACGAACGTAATTCCATTACCTTATCTCTAATAAGGGGATTGTCCATGGAAATCAGTAACGTGCTATTAATACCGCCCTTCAAATATTTGGTCTCCTGAGAGTTTGTAATAAACCGCCTTATTCCAGCCGAAACCATCAATAGAAGGCGGCTCGGCTCCCCAGCTCGATATTGTAAGCGAAATCGGACGACATAAGAAAAAGTACCGGATCTAGTGGTGATGGGCTCAGACATGCACTCTGCCCTTTGCGTAGCATATACTTGCGAGAACGTAAGCTCAACCGGCTCATCCTGTTGCTCAAGATGTAGTTGCTTCGGACTCAAGCAAAATTGATGGGCAACAAGAGCTGGCAGCAATTCATATTTTAACCTTGAATCACGATGCAAAATGGAATCTACCGAATCGCTTCGCCAGTCCATTGTACTCATATCCAAATCATCCGGTGCAGCTACGCCCTGCCTCGTTGCTATTTGGTTCATCCATCCCTTAGCCAGCAGTAGAATCATTCCCACCGGGACTGGCTGCGTTGCAATGAGCCACGGACGGTTTTCATCCAGATAAAATTGGTTATTGACCGAGACGATCTGTGGAAATATACTTTGAAGTTTTTTACCTAATGGCTTAGTCGCAAAGGGCAGCTTAACGCCATTATAAAACTGACGAATAAATTCTCGCCAAACACTTGGTATATCCAGCAGATAGATCTGTTTATTTTTCCATGCATCTTGATCGCTCTCAAAGGCATACAGTTGCAGTAATTTACCAGTCCGACTCATGGGCCTCATTCCTTTCCATCATGGCTTTCATACTATCTATAAATGGTCCATATAAACTGCGAAATGCTGGATTTGATTCGTGATCCACCATGATCTTCAGCCAGTAATCCAACATTGATTCCCCAACATCCGTGCGCATGGGCTGAGCTAGAAATTTACCATCACAGTAAAACACTCTCGCCGGTGTGCCTTTGCGAAGAAGCCTTCCAATCGTTTGCCAGACTGGAATAAATGTATACCAAGCTATAGTCTTTCTCTCCGCAGGATTCAATACGGACCAATAGTCTGGTTTATGGTACATCCGGTGGAGCAAGCGATTACTTTCGCTGCGAATGAGATCCAGTGCCTGTCTATAAAGCTTGCCTTCAAAATCGGCTCGTTCAATGAAGTCAGGCAGTTTGGCATGCAAAAGTTGGATGAGATAGGTCATGTCCTGCGGTATCGGATATGGCCGTATCATAAAAAACACAGATCCGAATAATGAACCTTTCGTATCATCCAGAATGTTATAACCGCGACTTATCGCAAGTAACGGGGCGATCAACACATCAGCGTTTTCGTTAGCAAACCGCTCTAACTCTGCTCTCGAAAACTCGGCTTCATGAAAAGGATCCGGGTCCCTCGTTAACTGGCGGTATCTATTTTTCCAAGAAGAATGTGATGCAAATACGGCTCCGACATCAGCAACGTCCTCATAAGAGTTGACAATCAACAGCACTTTACGATTTGTGCCCGAGTTACGCCACTCCAGCAATTCTTGTTCAATCTTGGGCATTAACTTGGCGGTTAGCGCACGTAGATTTCGTTCTCTCCTATCCTCAATCTCACCGGATATTTGGATAGGGGTTTCCTTCCCGTGCTCATAGATCGGATAATATTCCTGGTGAATGACTGGAACACCCAGATTGGATTCCAACAGCCATCCAGGCAACGATGCAACATGATAATGGGCTGATCCTGGAGCCAGACTTGTACCTGAAAGCAGAACAACCGCAGGACCTTCATATCCATCTATTCCAGCGTAGATCGATTGCCAGTCTTCAAGGAGAAGCCGACCGACACCTGAATACTGAACGGCTTTGAATGTACCTGTGTCATTCCCAGGTTTTACTTCATACAGATATCCGGTCATTCGTCCTGTCGTCGCATCTTTCATAATTGCTGAAAACTCACGTTGAATCGTGTAAAGTCCCTCGAATTCAGATAATTTTCCTAATGTGGCTTGAACTAGCGGATAAAGATCCATGAACACTTGCATATCATGATCGATAAGTGCCAGACATAAATATAATTCCAACGAATGAACCGGGAATTTCATTCTTCCAACAGGGTTTGTCTCACCGCCCAACTTATGGAGAATGGCAGTTAGAGCTTGTTCCCGCTCCTTCTTCGTTCGAGCTTGCAGCATTTTCGTTACATCTGCATAGATACGGTGTTCTAGCGGATGATCCGCATAGTTGCGTAATTCCTGTTCAATTCTCTCCCGATTCTGTTCGTCCTTGGCGAAAGCGCTACTGATGCGATAAGCTTCGGTAGAGAGCCGTAATAGCTTCCGGTACAAAAACTGAGCGAATTCAGGCGTTAAATTCAATGTACGATATACACCGCGGCGGATGGTGCTTTCAAGGCGATTCAGAACATCCATCCAGTCTTGTACAACCTCGTCATGTGCATACTTACCATAATAACCTATCGTTTTTCGAAATGATTCTAATAGGGTCTTCTCAAAGAGATGCTGAGAGTTACCAAACAATGCAATCTCGGAGACGAGGGAATCGTCGAATTGCTTCTGAACCGCATCGGCTTCATCAACGAAAATGATGTCTAACAAGTCATACATCGCTTCATAGACTGTTCTCTCATAAGGATCCAGCATAGCAGGTAGTTTTGTTTTCAATATGCTTGCCGAGGTTGTAACCCATACTTCCGCCTGGACCAGGGCTGCGAAATCGCGGTAGATTCCGCAACTGGCTGCATAGGGGCATACGCACCTTTTCTCCTGCTGTATTAACTGACGACATGGATAATCTGTCGTATTTTCATGGTCATTGGCAAGGGCATGGATGATGCAAAAATCAGATACATGACGGAGTTCCAGATAAGAATCCTGCCCCCAATCCGTTACATCCCGAATCCGATGGCGACGGGCGGATATATAATCTTTCTGATGTTTACGGCGACCCGATCTTCCAATTACAGGAACTGCGTTAATTCCCAATAAACGAAGTTCCTTAACTCGGTTTAATACTTGAGGGACACTGCTCTCAATGAATCCGACACGAGCTCCTGCTCGGACTAATCGATCCGTTTCCAACACCATAAATGTGGATTTTCCGGATCCCAGTCCCCCCACGATATGCTGTAGTCCCTTATACTCAAACTGTCGGATACTAGGGTTAGTCAATGATTTTAGTTTAAGTCCAATTCCGGCCCGTTCCTTCAATTCCAAGGCTGCCGAAGCTTCTAGCATCCCCTCTGTCTGATAAGTATGCTCATCTCCAAGATGAAGTGTAAATCTCCCCTTCGGTCTATATCTCGAAAATGTTGACGTATTAACCAACGGCGTTGGAATTTCTCCGCCATAACGAATGGACTCTTGTTCCTGATTATATTTGTAATAGTGGAACTTGCCTGATGTAGCAAAGCGTATATCCTTTGACTGATGCGCAACAGGCTGTTCTAATAATTGCTCGTACCATTTCCTGCGATCGGCGAACAAGGCAGGAGTCCGGAGTCTCCAATGACTACCGTCGTTTTCATATAATCTATATTCAACCGAAACTTCTTCATATCGTTCGAATAAGTTGTCCCATGTCATCCTTGAGCGCAAAGCACTATATAAAACTCTTAAACGGTGTGCTATCTCCTTCCGAGCATGCTTGGGAAGAATAGGTGAGTCGTAACCTGATAAAATCGTATAACCTTCGCGGATATCCATAGAAGAATCAACCATCAAACATCCTGTAACGAACAATTCCACAGTATAAATGGTTTCAATGTTTTGCCGCGGCAATCCAGATGGCAAGAGACGCGGAAGGAACTGCTCAAAATAGGTCCAATACGATACTCTCATCTCTCGGTTGCCTCCCCAGCCAGATGCTTCTGCACATCCCGCTCATTTATGATTTTCAGATGACTTGCATGAGCCATAAGTGCTTGTTTAACAAGCTTCGAGTAACCGGGGTATATTTTCGTTCGGTATTGCGGAATGACAATATATACATGTGGGTCTCGATATTTCTCTAGTTGGTGGGGTTGCATTTTATTGAAGAAGTTAGCCAGGTGTAGAGGGTGCTTAAAATCCTTCATATCCAGATAGACGATATGCGTATCCAATTCGACGGCTAAATCAAACCGGTCTACTTGCGGAAAGAGTTCAACTTTGTAACCTTTCCTCGTCAGCCAATCTTTAGCTGTAAGTTCAGCCAACCCTGGCAACATCGTGTACCGATAAATTCCATAACGCAATCGATGCATGGGCTCATGGGTTTCCCATTTCTTAAGCTCTCCGCGACTGGCCAGTTTCCCACAAAGATCTTCTGCCCCGCATTGCCAGTGATCGTTACGAAATTCTAGCGTCCATCCGCATCGTGGACATTTGCGATATCGTTCTACATCGTCCGAAATTTCTTCATAACAGCGACTAAGCTTTTTCATCAGTTCTGTATCCTTAAGCTCCAGCCCAAACTCCATTAAACGATAAGCAGATACAACCGGATTGGTAATAAGAAACTCTCGAAGTTTTCGGTACTTCTCCTCTAGCATCGGCTTTGTCCCTCGGCAATAGCGCAATATCTCTACGATTTCTTGTGTCTGAGCTTCTTCAGGCGAATCGTACATGATTTTAAATTCACGTGCGTCTGGTGACAGGCCCAGGTCCGGAATCAAGAGCGGCGCGTCCTCCGGATAGATGCCGGCTACTACAATTCCCCATTCTTCTGCCGGTTTTTGCAACAATTGAATAACTGAAGGCAAATCGATTGGCGCTTCCTTTCCCTCCAACATTAGTAGGCAAACAAACTGCATATGCCCTTGACGCAACAGAGCCGGCGGCTCACCGAGTTCATTCCCCCATTGTTCCAACCCGGAGATTACATTCAATAGACAATCTCTTACGGCTTGATCCTTTTCCATTTGAACACCACCTGGTTCAAGATTTATGGTTCTTATTCTTATACCACCTTAGAATTTCATCGCAGTCTTCTTTCGTAACCCCCGACATTTGGTATTCGCGTACGTTAGCAGGAGAATCGATGTCCATTTCCAGCCGATAAATACGAAATAACCGCTGCCACCATGATTGTCTGGTACTTATGGACTCTATGGATTCACTCAAGAGGTACACAGTCGTCTGATTGAAGCCGGCTTTGCGCAAGATAAACAAGTTAGCAGCGATTTCCCATTTCGTATGAACATAGATGTGTGAAATATGTTTGTAGACGAAGTAAATAATCGGAACGATTGTCAGGAACCACATGGTAAAATAACAACCTATTAAGATACCGATTACGAGTAACAAGATAACTGAAATCGCTATAGAAAGTTCGCGTTTCGATGTAGAGCTCGAGTGGGCGTTTGGAATTGGAACTCGGGAAGCAAACGGCCCAGCACTTCGGTCAGTTCCGATGTACGGATGGAAGGTATCAGCAATTTGACGCTCCGTTCTCCTGAATATCCAACGCAATCCATGCATACGGATGCATATCCGTACAAGCTCCCAAACATCAGCTCCTTGATTCGTAGGGATTGGATACGTTTCACCTGAATCTGTATTGATTTCCGCTTCATCCAACCATGATGAATGGAAATGACATCTCCGGTTCTTACTAGATGCCAACCCTTGTAACGAAATTGTGCCATCCCTATGGAGAACAGCCAAGTAACCATTGTGCAGATCCCCAAGAATGCTACTAAATACAGTGACACTTCTATACTGTTTTCTAAGGTTATCCCACTCCAAGTATCTTCCTTGAGAAGATCCATGAGACTGACTTGCCCCTCTTCCGGTGTAGGAAATAACCACCCCCACAAAAATTGAATGACGGTGATCGCGACAGGAAGTCCCAGCCAGAAGGTATTTGAACTCATGGATAGCATCATGATCTCTTTGCTGGTTACACGATGTTCTTTAGTTGAAGAAATCGCACTTCGGTTTTCGATCATCCCAATGGATTTCATGAGCAAGTCCGCCATCTTTCGAGATGTTACCAACCGGGCATCGGCATCAGCATTGGAATCATTTGAAGTTCAACAATAGCAATCCCGAGCAGCCTGTACACCCAGCTTTGCTCGATTTTAATGTTATTGATTTGCTTAAGCGGGATCGTTCTTTGAGTTACGGTAAATACACCTTTGGAAATATGCAGCACCTTGGAATCCAGTTGGTAGGTTTCCTTGAACCAAGAAAGAATAGACCAACCTCCTGTCACAACGCCATATACTATGGCTGCGAGATATACCCAATCAGGTTGTTGTCCGGTACCTGCCCGAATCTCGTTATAGAGAAACGCGGCAAGAGGAATAATCGAATACCGGATTTGACTGTATATTTTATAGACGACGGTAATGGGATGATGCCGCTTAATCATAATAAGCATCCTTGTTGTCTAACTTAGATAATTCAATGATTCGCCTGCGCAGCCGAGAGGCGTCCTCTTCTATCAGTCCCATAATAAAGTGATGATCTCCAGCCGTTGTAATGGTCAATTCCGATAATCCCCATCGTTTGGCCAGCATGTCTTGTTCTTGATCCACATGCTGCACCCGGCTAAGCGGAATAATGGACGAATTATCTGAAGGCAAGTCCCTTGATGAAGAAAAAAGATACCGCCAGACAAGAAATCAAGGCTAACCAACCCCAGGCAGGTAACCAAAATATCCTGATCATGACCGGGATGCAGCTGATCAGAATCCATTTGAACGTATGTAAGCCGTAACTAATTTGCCAATGTCGAATGACATTCGGGTGAAGCTTTTGTTCCAATGTAATCAACTCCCAAATTGGCACTATAAATACTATATCAAAGTCCATAGACCATAACCTGTCAGCAAACAAATGTTCGAAATGCAGAAAAACGACTAAGGAAACTTAGCCGTTCTTTCACTCCACCATGATGGTCTGTTGACCTCGAGTATTTTAGATTAAACAACCCCCTAATCCACATCACTCAGCAATAATTCTCTTTTGCAAACATCGCACTGAATCTTGATTACAATTCCAAGGCTAGTCGGAATGAAAGTGTAGGCAAACTTGGCGCCGGATACATCAACAGGGATACATTGATCCCATTCTCTAATTTCCCTCTCCATACTGCTGTAATTTCAAATATCATGTTCTTCCTCGCTTTCGAATTAGCTCACTTTGATTGGGCAAGGTCAACCAGGTAATGAATCTGCACAGAAAGCTCGTCCACCCTTTACGATTCTGTTCTTCAACAAACTGGTAATACCGCTCTAGCTGTTCGCTATCGGAAGATAAAGCATCCTTGAATCTTCGGAACATTCTTTTGCCGCCGCTTAATATGTTCATCAAAGTGGAGTGAAGCCTTTTGTCTTCAATCGTTGCTGCAAACTCCATCATATCCGCGTACCCTTCATCCGTCACCCGTTCCGGGATCCGAAAGTATGTTTCATTGAAGCCTTCTTCAATAATCTCGCTTAATTCTTCATCCTCTTCATCCATGTCAAACGTCCGCAACATGATAACATCGCCCGTTTCGATATTCAGGAAGAATTCTATTCCTTCTACGTACATGTCGTAGGCATCTACGATCTCCTGAAGCTGCTGCTTGTTCAAGTTTAATTCTTTCATAGATTTGCCTCCAACTGCCGTCACTTTCTTCTCTTCTCCACGTTGTTCCGCCTCATATTCCTTCCACGTGATACCATAGGGGAAACCCAAATCCGTATATCCTTCGATAAAGTAGAAATTCTCGTCTTGTTCCAACAGCCCTGCGGACTCCGAATTAGCATTAGTCCGCATCTTTTGCTTCCTGACGCGCATAAAGCCCCTCACCTAAATCCAACGTATTTGAGCATGCAATTCAGCTAAGTTGTCATGAAAACCCCAGCCGATCCCTTCTGTTTTCGAAACAACGGCTTCAAGACGCTCCTCGAATTCGTCGAACAACACGGCCGTTTCATCTTCATTCACTTGATCGATAATATCGGCATACATGGACGCCATACTATAGTAAAAGCGTTCATCGATATCCCCGTAGCTTAGGGTGAAGTCGACTCCATTTTCCACGTAAATCAGCTTCAATTTCAGACTGAACGGGACGCTTTCGGTTAGTCTTTCGAATTCTGATATTGCTTGTTTCGCTTCTTGAAGTCTTAGCTTCCCATGACCACGTTCAGGGAAAAACTCTTGCTCCACCTTCTTACGGTATTCTTGAAACAAGGATTCTACCGCTTCATCGCCCAGTATTCTTACGGCAAGGAACCTCTCCATATCTTTGCTGGCGCCATAACAAGCCTTGACCAAATCGATAAGCTGGTCGCTATTTAGCTGCTTCAGATGCTTATTCAGCGCCGATTTCGTCAGCTTTACAGGCTTATTACCCTCCGGCCGCTTAATCAGTGCTTTTGGGATCAGCTTGTCCTTCAACCGCTGGATTTCCCGATTCACTTCTTCGCTGGAGAAATGTTCGGGATCATAACCTTTGCGAACCCAGTCGATAAAATGTTCCCGCTCCGGATGATTGGGAGTGAGCAAGACTTCGATCAGATGCTGATGCCCCCAGACACCTCCCACATCTTCCTGCGGGCAGCTGCGGGCTCCATCCAGACATAAGGGTGCTGGATCCGATGTCATTGAATCGATGTTGATCAACGTAACCGTGTGCTGCCAATCATCGCCAAAATCATAGACGTAGGTAAAGGAGCTGTTTTCCTCTTGAACATGCTTCTTAACGGTTTCCCTACGTGCGTTCAACACCTCACGGTCTTCCATATGCTCGAATGTCGGATCAGGCAGCCCGACAACTTGTCCATTCACATGGAATTCGTACAAATGATAATTTTCCCATCCCATGACTACTTGAATGAGTTTATGAAGCTGGTGAAACGTCACGTCCGGATGATATTGAAACTCCCTCCATATTTTCGGGGCGATCTCATTCAGTTCGATTCTGCATCTATAAACCATGATCGTCAGTTCTCCTTTGTGGTATTCCATGCATACAAAAACCCACTGTAACCCTGGCGGAATTACAATGGGTTGGCTATTAGATTCAATCCCATTCTTCTTCACGCATCCTTCTAATTTCATCGATCAAATGCGCAGCTTGTTCCGGAGTTAAAATTCCAGCCGATTCAAGGATATCATCAATGGAGCAATCGTCCTCAGACATTTGTTGGTTCGGCTTATTTGGCAGGGGCATAGATTTTCCTCTGTATATGCTTTGCCTATAATAGGATTGGTGAGTATAGCTTCTGTTTCTAGAATGAATTGAGATATGAAATCGTACGTTTCCTCGGGGGTAAATCGCTCGCTGCGAAATTGAGAGAGCTTGTATCTTACTGTCGGAGACCATAAAACTACACGTTTCAAGACCGAAAGTCCTCTGGAGATAAGGAGTTCAGTAACTCCGATGTACTCATCGCTTTGCCAAGCTTGAATTCCTTCCTGCTTTGTTCAATCATGGCCTTCAATTCCGGACTAGCCTCAACATCAGCTTGAATGGACCTCTGCTCTTCCTCTTGCAAAACGAGAGTGAACTTTCCTTTCCCTGGAATTTGAAATTGGTACACGGAATTGTCGCGGCTCATATTCGATATGTTCTCCATCAAATCTTCCAGTGAATTGACCTTTTCCATTCGATGTCCCCCCTTGTCATAAGCTTTCCCGCTCTTTTATCATCAGTATAACACACACCGCCCCGAACCTAGAAGAAGCAGATAAGCCGGCCCTACCAGACCGGCTTATCCCCCATATGGCTCGTCCACCCTCACCTCACAAACCGCCCGCTGCACACAAACAGTGCCGTTTCCTGACGTTGATTCGTGTTCACAACGTGTTGATGTTGTGAGGTGCTAGGCGTAGAGTTTACATGATTTTCCCTTACAAATTTGATTTAACCACAGAAACTGATTCTTCTAAGTGTTTTATTAACTCTTCTACTGAGCGACATGCGTTTCGATAAATCGGCTTTTCCCAATCATAGTCTTTAATAACTACTACTCTAAATGACCCATTTTTAGAGAAGGACGGGAACCATCCTACATCAATAATCAGTTTGTCTTCATAACTTACTTGTAGCAAATCTTCTTTTAAATTTTCAAATTGATTATCAAGGGATTCATTCACATTAATGACCAAGTCGTTGTAGACAATTATTCCGTTTTCAAAGTTTATATTTTTTAACAACTCGATGTCTCCTATCTTATATAGCTTATTAAATTCGGTTTCCGTAATAGGATGGCCATGAATAGTCCCGCTACTATATTGCCCGGCCCCAACCAAAAGTGGCTCTCGGATATCACCGAAGTCCCTTGTTTAGACGGCTTTCACGAGCCATACTTTCCGGGAGAGTCTGGCTAAACGTGACGCCATTCAAAGCATGAGCTGCACGGTGCTATGATAGCGCACGGATACAAGGTGGTTTCAAGATTATGTTAAACGCAATTAAAGGTTCTATTCGCTTAAGGATTCTTTTTCATAAACTTCATCTAAAGTTTTATAGGTCCTAAATATTACATCATCAAATTCCCCTGCTTTTATCGTACTTTCCCAAATCTCCTCTGAGGCTAGATTATTCACAACAAGACGCGCCTTATTTTTGTATTCCACCATAAATATTTTCCAATTATCAAAAATATCGATAGGAGGACAAACATTGAATTGCGCCCAAGTTTCCTCAATAGCAATGCTATCATACTTACTGGAATCACCATATAAAGCCTCATTTAGACGATTAAAGAACTCTTTATAATCTAACATAAATAAGTTTTTGTTCGAACGATTCCCTTGATCTCTAACTAAATCTTCTATTAAGAATAATACATCACGCAACGAAGCTCCAGATTCATAATCTCCAATACGAGCGCCATTAATCCAATAGCAAAACCTACCGAACATCCAAGCGCCGCCGTAATTATTATTGAGTTCAAATTCCGTAGCAAAACTTTCTGGATTGCCTATTAGCATAAGTTCCCCCTTATCTTATTCCTAACTGCTCTCGGATATCTTTTGTCAATTTATCTTTCTTGATCTCGCCTGCAAAATGAACGCTACCCGCATTATCACAAAAAAATTGATAGATTTTCGGTTCAAAACCGAAATTAGCGGTTGACGAATTTAAGTAAGCAAAGAACGGGGTAAAAATGGAAAAACATCTGCAAATCCTGTATTGTTGTAAGTCCTACCCAACAACAAAGAAGGAAATGACAGATGCCACTCCAGTATATCAACGAAGCGCTCGGATTACCAGAGCTACAACTTCAACAAATCATCTCAATGGATACTCAGGAAGTTCATTTGGAGGCATCGCCTGTAGCCTACAAACAACCTTGCCCTATCTGCCATTCCGAACAAGATGTGAAGCGTGACGGCCGTAACAAACCGCGTAAGATTCGACATCTGAGCATCTTTGGCAAAAAAAGCTATGTGCATGTTCCATCCCTTCGCTTGGCTTGCACTCATTGCCGAATCAGCTTTGTTTGGACGTATGACTTTGTCGGCCCCAAACAGCGGTACAGCCGAGCTTTCCGTATCCAAACGGTAGAACAGGCACTCGGTTCCACGGCAGCACATAGCGCCAGAATGCAAGAGGCGCCTGCCAGTACGGTACAGCGAATGCATCAACAAGCTCTTCCAGCCGAGAGTGAGCGTCTTTCCAAGCAGGCTTGGTACGAAGCCCAGAACACTTCAGGCCTGATATTGGGGATCGACGACTTTGCGATCAAAAAAGGACACACCTATAATATCGGCATCCACAATCTTCGGGGCGAAACAATGCTGGATCTGCTGACTGGCCGCAAGCTTGAAGACCTGCGTGCCTATGCTTGCCAGCATCCCGAGTTTCTGGCGCTGAACCCCAAAGCGGTTGTCATGGACTTGGCTCAGGCGTATCACACATGGATCAGCGAGTGCTTCCCCAATGCCATCCGCATTGCGGATCGATTTCATGTTCACGGCTATGTCATCGAAAGTGTCCAGGAGGTCCGCAAGTCAGTTCAGCAGACCCTGTCCCCTCGAGCCAAGGCAATCTTGAAAAGTCACCATCGACTGCTGAATCCACCCCTCGACAGTCTGCCTGAAAAGAGCCAGGCTCAGTTAGAAGTCCTGCTTGCATACTCTCCACTGCTGCGCAGAGTATGGGAATGGAAGGAAGCTTTTTCTCAGTGGTATGACTGTTCATCAAACGTCTGCATTGCTCATCTGGGTTTTACCCGCTGGTTGGAGCAAGGCGAGAACATAGACCATGACGCCGTGCGAAGCACCTTGAAAACCATGTGCAATTGGCAGGATGAGATCGTGAACTACCATCGTTGTCGCTGGACGAACGCCACTGTAGAAGGACGCCATAATCGAATCAAGGCTTACCAGCGTCGGCACTACTTCACACGTAATCGTGAGTGTTACAAAGCTGGTATTTTAATTGAATGCAATCGACTCCGTTTACCGAGTTGAAAAGTTCAACCGCTAATTTTTAGATTGAGGCAGATTTCCCGCTATCATTGACTCCATACCAAGTTCCCATACCGCCACGAACAGATTTATTATAAACATCTAATGCATCCAAGGGTTCTGGTGTCTTATTAGGATTAAAACACAGGATTCTTCTATCATGAGCAGGGTTTGCTTTTTACTCTAAAACTACATCGGGATGGTACGGACTATCTTTTAATACTGGTGATTTATTGACAGTACCAGTACCTCTTATTGAACCGTAAGTCCCCATTGAAAGAACTAACTAATGCAAATAATTCTTTTTCTCTAGGTGACAAGCTCATGAAATATTCTAGCTTTTCCTCGTCAGACATCATTATATTGTTGTAGAGGCTTTCTGCCTGAAACTGTGAATATTCCGTTAGCAAATTATTTCTGTAAATAACTCATCCAACCACTGCGGGGGTTCGTAGAAGTAATCGTTTTTAGTTTCAGGAATACCATGTTTCATTACGATCATCTCTACTAAGTGCCCGGTCGGATCTTTATATTTCAATGGATTATTATGAACATAAGTGTAAAGGTTTTGAGATAACGGATTGGTCAGCTCTCCCTGGTAGCTATCCTCATCAATAAACCTCTACCAGCAAATGCAATTTCGCCACTAATCCCAATTCTCCTTAAATCTCTCGCTTCCCTTCACCCGCCACAAACTTCGCCCCTCAATCCCCATACTGATTCCGAAACTGAACCGGAGTCATGCCGGACAGCTTGTGAAACGTATGCACGAAATGGCTGTCGTCCTGAAAGCCGACCTCGAAGGCGATGTCCCTGACCGTGCGGGAACGGTCGGCGATCAGCAGCTCCTTGGATTTCTGGATGCGGAACCGGACCAAATATTGATACGGGCTGATCCCCCAGCTCTTGCGGAACAGCGTGTTCAGATATTGCGGGCTGACGCCCAGCGTGTCCGCCATGCGGCCGAGGCCGAGATCCGGGTCGCCGTAGCGCTCCTCGATGAGCAGGTAGATCGGGGTCAGCCTTTCGTGGCCCTTGGACAGAGAAGGCTGGCCGCTCGACCGCCCGTACTGCTTCAGCCGAGACAGAAAAGCGTACACCTCGAGCGAGCCGCCGATGCCCGCGAAGTCGAAGCTGTGGCCGATCCGCTCCCGGTAATGCTCGTGGCTGACGGCCAGCGGGCAATCCTCGTCCCAACTGATCGGCGCCCCGACAGGAATGTCCAGCGCGGACGCAATCGGACTGGCCAGCGCTCCGTCGAACGTCATAAACCAGGTGGACCAGCCGTCCGGATCAGGAGCATAGCTGTGCGGCACGCGCGGCTTCAGCAGAATGCCCTGGTTCGGCTGAAGCCGATATGTCGTTCCGTTCACCGTAAACTCCCCGCTCCCTTCCACGGTATGAAGCCAGTGATAATCCTGAAACCCCTGCTCCCGATGAATCGGAGTCTGATCGGTATAGCCGATGCTGGTCAGATGCAGCGGCAGCCTCCGGTCCCATTCCGTCGTGACAAAATGCCTCCCATAGTACATCCCCGCTCCACTCCTTTAGTTTCATTTTCCGATACGTTATAGGAAGTATATTATATTTCATTCGCCGCAGACTTCAACTACAATAAGGGCGAAAGTTGAATAATACGACATTTTAACCGGCAAAGGAGAAGATTATCGCATGACGCTAAAGCTAGGTTTCATCGGAACCGGAGGCATTGCCCATCACCACATTCGCAATTTGGTGCAGATGGAAGGCGTCGAACTGGCGGCCTTCTGCGACGTCGACCTCGAGCGGGCGCAAAAAGCCGCATCCGAGCACGCCGGCGCGAAAGCGTATTCAAAGCTGGACGATATGCTGGACGGCTCCCGATTGGACGGCGTATACGTCTGCGTTCCTCCGATGGCCCACGGAGAAGCGGAGGAGCGGCTCGTCGAGCGCGGCATCCCTTTCCTGGTGGAAAAGCCTCTCGGGATCGATCGGGACATTCCGAGCGCAATCGGCGCTAAAATCAAACAGCGCAATTTGATCACCTCCGTCGGCTACCATTGGCGGTATAATGAATCTGCGGCGCTCGCCAAGAAGCTGCTGGCGGACAGCATGCCCGGCATGGCGCTTGGCTACTGGATGGGCGGCATGCCGATGGTTCCGTGGTGGAGAGTGCAGGCCGGGTCCGGCGGACAGTTCGTCGAGCAGACGACGCACATCGTCGACTTGCTCCGCTATGTGTGCGGCGAGGTGCAGGAGGTGTACGCCGCCTACGCGCTGAGGGTCATGGGAGAGAAGGTCGAAGGCACCGACGTGCCGGACGTCGGCACCGTGACGCTGAAGCTGGCGAACGGCATGGTCGCGACGATCTCGAATACGTGCCTGCTGCCGGTCGGTCATCACGTCGGGCTGGACGTCTACACCGGCAGCGGCGTCCTGGAGCTGAGAAGCGACGGACTCAAGCAGATCGCCGCCGAAGGAACGACCGTTCACCCGAACGTCGCCAACCCTTACCTCGTCGAGGACGAAGCCTTCCTCCACGCCCTGCGTACCGGCGACGCTTCGCGCATTCTGTCCGACTACGAAGATTCGCTGAAAACGCACGAAATTACGATCGCTGCGAACGAATCGGCTTTGTCGGGACAACCGGTCAAGCTGAGCTGAACGGTTCGCACATCAGAAGAGAGTAGAGAGGAGTTTGAATTGACATGAAATTTTCGCTGTGCATCGGGGCTTATCAAGGGAAGGACGTCGTCTATCATCTGGAAAAAGTAAAAGAGCACGGATTCCAAGGGCTGGAATATTACGCTTGGTGGGAGCTCGGCGATCTGAAGAAGCTGGCGGCGGAACAGGAGCGCATCGGCGTCGGACTCAGCGCCACTTGCACGAAGTTCATCAGTCTGGTGGACGAGTCGCTGCGCGACGCTTATCTGGAGGGCGTTCGCCAGACGATCGAGGCGTGCCGCATTCTCGGCGTCCGCTCGGTCATCTCCCAGACGGGCAACGTGCTGGACGGCGTGCCGAGGGATACGCAGCGGCAGACGATGGTGGAGACGCTGAAGCGCTGCGCGCCTCTGTTCGAGGAAGCCGGCATCGTGCTGGAGGTCGAACCGCTGAACGGGCTCGTCGACCATGCCGGCCACTTCCTGCAGCGCTCCGACGAATCGGTCGACGTCATCGACCAGGTCGGCAGCCCGAACGTCAAGCTCGTGTTCGACGTCTACCATCAGCAGATTACCGAGGGCAACGTCATCCGCAACGCGACCGGCTACATCGACCGCATCAACCACTATCACATCGCCGACAATCCGGGACGCAAGCAGCCGGGCACCGGCGAGCTGAACTACGTCAACATTTTGCGCGCCATCAAGGACACCGGCTTCTCCGGCTTCGTCGGCCTGGAGTGCGGCTACACGATCGATACCGACGAGGCTGTCCAGCAGTTTAAGGAGGACATTTTGGCCCAGGTGCTGTAAACGAACGGGGACTGCGTGGGCTGCCGGGATGGCGGCCCCTTTTTCTTGATTTTAGCGATCTGCGGGACCGTTAATGCGGCTGGCGGCGGGGAATTGGCGGGATAACGGTCTGCGGAACCGTTATTGCGCCGGCGGCGGGAGTCCTCCGGAGATTAGCCCGCCAGACGAGCCTTGGCCTCCGGTGAACTGGAACGCGCTTTAATGAGGATACGCCATCTCGAATTCGATGCCGCACGGGCCGCCGTCCGGGTTCGGCTCGAGATCGACGGCCGTGCCGTCGGCGCGGAAGAGCGGCCGATAGTGCATGTTGATGCGCGTGGCCGACGCATTGGCGTAGTGGCAGATGAACGCGCGGCGGAACCGATCCTTCGTCTTGTTCCGGTAGGAGCCGTGGATCAGATTGCCGTTGAAGAACAGCACGTCGCCTCGGTCCATCACTGCCGGAATCGCCTTCTGATCTCTAGGCGGCTTCACAAAGTGAGTGGTGAACGACTCGTTCGAGTCGGCTGTCTCCGGGCACGAAATCTCGTAATCGCTCGTCTTCGGCACGACAAGCAGCCCTCCGTTCTCCTCATCCGCCGCGTCGATGGCCGTCCAAGCCGCGATGCAGTTGCCCGGCTCCACCTGGAGATAGAAGTTGTCCTGATGCAGCGCCTGGCCTCGCGAGCCCGGCGGCTTATAGTAGAACATGCTCTGCGCAGCCAGCGCCTCTTCTCCGTACAGATCGGTCAATACTTCCATCACCGGGCCGTGCAGCATGTACCGTTTGGCTGTCTCGTTAAACCGATGAGGGTGCATGACCCGCGGATACCTCTTCAGCGGATCGGCGGTCTCCCCGTCCAGCACCGGCTCGAAATAACCGGGCACGGTCCTGTTGCTCATCTCCTCGAACGTCGCGTCGATCTCCCGCAACTCCTCCTCGGAAAACAACCCTTTTACGATGATATAACCTTCCCTTTCGAAAAAAGCGAGCTGCTCGTCGGTCAACGCCTTCCCCTTCGTTCCCATCTCCATCGCTCCCTTGGCGGCAATATCGTTGCTCTTGACATCAGCTTACCCGCTTTCGTATCGTGGATGAAGTAAGATTGCTGCTGTAAAGTACCTGTATTCTGCTGCGAACTCAATCGAACGGAGATGGCCGATGCCGAGCAATAAACGTCTAGAGGAAGATGCCGATACGTCGACCGGCCCCATGCTCGCCGGACACTTCCGCGAGAACGACCGCTACGTCACCCGCAGACCCGAAGGAAGAAGCGACTGGCTCATCGCCATGACGCTCGGCGGAGAGGGTTATTTCCGCACGCCGGCAGGAGAGAAGCGCTGCTCCGCCGGCCAAATCGCGATTCTGCGCTCCGGAATTCCGCATGAATACGGAACGATGCCGGGACAGTTGTGGAACTTCGTCTGGGCACACTTCGGGACACTACCGGAAACCGGCTATTTACCTGACGATGAGGTTGTCGTCGCCGAGCTTCCGGAGGGTGAAACGCGCAAACGGGCTTTCCGCGCGTTTCGCAGCCTGCTGCGAGACTCCCGAGAGCGATCGGCTTACTGGCAGGCGCTGTTCGAGAACGCGATCCGCGAATTGCTGCTGCTCGTAGCCCAGCGCTTGGAGAAGCGCCTCGACCCCCGCATCGAACGAGCCCTGCAGTTTCTATCGCAGAATATGCAGGAGGACATCCGAATCGACCGCGTAGCCGCAGAGGTCGGCCTGTCCGCTTCCCGACTGTCGCACTTGTTCAAGCAAGAGATGGGCGCTCCGATTCTCGACTATTTAAACGGCATGAGGCTCCGGCAAGCCGCCCTGCTCATGCACCACATGGGCAGATCGGCTACCGAAGCCTCTCTCGACGTGGGCTTCAACAACTACAATCATTTCGCCGCTTTATTCCGGAGGGCGTACGGGCAAAGTCCGCGAAGCTTCGCCAAGGGGCCGGGCGACTAAACGGGGAACCTAGGTTCTGTTCCGCACCGCCAACCCGCCTCATTCCGTCCTCTCCGCTCGGCACAGCTCCCCGGCCCCCGTGCACGAACGCCGGCAGCCCGGCCCGCAAACGCCGCTAATTTTTCACGAGGCTGACATCGTCCAGTTGGATCCACGTATCCCCGCTGGCCCACATTCCGGCGTAGATTTCCACGATCGATTCGGGGCCGGAATTGAAGGTTACGGTAAGCTCCGTATAGTTCGCGAGGGCATAAAATCGGGTTTCGTTCCGGATCGGCCCGTTCAGCGGTCCGCGCGCCCCGAAATAGCCGCTGTCGTTGTTGGCCGACGTCCGGATCCAGCCCTTTAAGGTGTACTGGGTATAAGGCTGAACCGCGACGCTCTGCTTCAAAGCGTTCCAACCGCTGTTGTAGCGGACGAACCCGTTGTTCTGTCCGGTTCTCGCAAAGCCGAGCCCCCGGTCGATTCCCCCGTGCCCCTGCAAGTACCAGGGAGCCATATGCGTCGTCTCCGCCTGGGTCTCGAAGCCCGGCTCGGAGACCATATTCGCGCCGAAGGCGTCCGCGCTCAAATCCGCCTTCATCAGAAACGTATTGTAAGGCCCCCATTCCGACATCAGAAAATAAAGCTCCGTTCCGCCGTTCGACCACGGATGGATAAACGAGCCGTACATGCCCGGATAATCGCTGCCGCGCAAAATGATTTTTTCCCCGCTCCAGGGTCCCGTCGGAGCTGGCGCGTCCCTCATGACCAGCGCCTCCGTATAGGGATTCAGATACGCCATGATATACCGGTTGAAATGCGTGTTGTAGACGACCGACATTTCTCCGGCAATCCCGATCGCGACCGGCGCGGCCGACGACTCGGAGACGCTCCAGGCGTTGCCGTCCCAATACCGGTAGGAGCCGATGTTCAGCATGTCGGCTTCCGGCACCCTGGCCAGATAGATGCTGCCGAACCTTCCGTTCGGCGTCGCGTACATGTAGACGTAGCCGCCGTTTTTGACGAACGCGGCCATCTGGAACTTGCTGCTCCAGGCCGCGTTGTTCTGCCATCTCGCGGTCGGATGCTTCGTCCAGGTCTGCCCGTCGTCGTCCGAATACGCGATACCGGAATAGTTCGTATGCCACATGCCCGGGTCTCCCCAATGATGAACGGACATGTAGTGGATGTAGTGTCGGGTTCCGACCGTGACTCCCGCCGTCGGAATGACGGTGATCTCGTCGTTGTTGATTTTCTTGGACGATAAAATTTCCTTGGCGTGCCCCGGCGTATCCTGAATCATCGTGGAGAACGTCAGCCCGTCCGCCAAGTTCGCATCCGCGGACTTCGCCAGCACGTTGCTCCTCCATCCGGCGCCGCAGCCGCCGTCGCCGCACCAGCCGGGGCCGAACGTATCTCCGAACGCCACGAAAACTTCCCCGCCGCCCTTGTCCCACATGACGCCCAAATCCGTACCTTCCACCTTGTAATTGGAATGCGTCTGGTTCGGGTTCGGCAGCGCCTCTCCTGCGGGCGTCGCGCCGGTCACGCGCGCGACTTTCGTCACGTTCGAGGGGGTTACCGCGCCTGCCGGCCCGGCGGACGGCATTGCCGCCAGCAGCGCAAGCGCGGCCGCCAGCAGCCACTTCATGCTTCTTCTCGCCATCCGTTCATCCGCCTCTCGTCTTGGATTCTCCGGCCAAGAACGCTTCCCCGAACCGCTCCCGCATCCGCAGATAGCCTTCGGCGGCCGCGCCGTTGCCCCAATCGAAGATCGTGAATTCGCCCATCGGATCGTCCGTCGGGCTCGTTCTTCCGCCGTGTCCGTAGTTTTCCATCATAAAGCCGTAATCCCTTTCGTTCAGGAAAGGCCACGCCTGCTCCCATCTCGTCTTTACCGCTTCGTTCTCGGGGCAGTACATGAGCGCGAACGAAGCGAGCAGCGCCGCCCTCCCCCGCTCCTTGTACTCGTCCTCATCGAGCTCCATGCCGTACTGGACGATCAGTTCGGCGAACAGGCTCTGCCTGGCGTCGTTCCATTCCCCGTCCCCGTTCATGACGCCGAAGCCGCCGAGCGCCGGCACGTGAATGTACGGCGGCTGCCACACCGCCTGGGTCATCAGCATTTCATCCAGGCAGCGGCGTCCGAGACGCAGGTACGCCTCCCTGCCCGTCGTCCGGTATCCTTCCAGCAGCGCTTCGGCCGTCCAGAACATGGAGAAATTGCACTGCTTGTACAGGTTGTTTCGCTCGATTTTGCGCCCGTGCCCTTCCTGTCCCCACCGGCTGCAGGACCAGTACGTCTCGAAGTCCTCCCAGCGGCCCTCCGGCACGATCTCCGCGCATACCGCATCCAGCGCCCGGCACGCCGCCTCGGCGTATTTCGATTCCCCCGTCCCCTCATGAAGCTTAAGCAAAAAAGTGACCGAAAGCGAAGTCTCCGGAGACTGATCGAGCACGCCGCACGGCCGGAAATCCGTTTTATCGATCCAGCCGGGGAAATACCCCCGTTCGTCCTGCAGCTTCAGCAAAGCTTCCCCGTAAGCTCGGGCGTACGCCAGCAGCCGCTCGTCGCGCTCCAACTCCTCGTGCCAGCGCAGCATCAGCAGAGCGGTCCAGCTCATGTCGAGCACGTGGAGCGGAGCCTCGCGAAGACCGAGCCCGAACGGGTTGCGGTCGGAGTTGCCCCAATACAGCGTCGACCAGCCCTTGGAACGGCGGCACGACTCTCCGCCGATCTCGACCTGCTCCGTCTCCGTCGCCGCGACCGCAGGGAAGAAGCCTCCCGTCTGCGGCGCCGCCAGCGCCAGCTCCTTCATCCGATTAGCCCGTTCCTCATACTCCGGCTGGCCGGTCAGCCGCGCGTAGCGATACAAGCCGTGCGCCGAGCGAAGGGAGCTGAACCACGCCTGATTCCATACGGAAAGCGTCTCTCTCTGGCGATACGGCCCCGGGTAGTTCGGACTCTGCGTCACGTTGACGATAAACGCCGGAGCCCCGACCTCCTTGCCGTCAATCGTGAAGGCCTGCCATACGGCCGGGGCCCATTCCCGGAACGCCCACCGGTAAGCGCGCTCCACGTAGACGTCCAACCGTCCTCCATCCTGCCTCTCCAGCAGTGGACGCCCCCAGCGCTCCCAGCCGAACGCCAGCGCGTCGCGCCACGGATTGGCGATTCCTTCCGCCTCTTCGGACGCCAGCACGTAAAACCCAAACTCCATGCGCCCCTTCGGGAATACGGCGCCCGGCTCGCGCACGAACAGCACATGCTCCCGCACCGACGTGCGGCACATGCCCAGCGCAAGGCGGTTGTTCGGAGCGTCCAGGTCCATATACCACCGCGGCTCCTCCGGGCCGCCGCCCGCTCCCGCGGCCGCCAGCGCGTCCAGATCGGGGATGACCGTCAGCTTGCGCGAGCCGTCGTGCACGATCAGCGCCGGGGCGCGGAAAACGTGCTGGTCGATGACGTGCCGGTCCGTCGGAGCGAGATGGGGAGCCCAATGAAACGACGGCGCGAACGACGGTCGCAGCTCGATCCGCCAATCGTCCTGCCGCACCTCATCAGCGAGCGCGAATCCGATGCGGACTTTGGCCGTCCCCGCCCGGGGGTAAGTGACTTCGATGTCGGGCCGCACGCCGCCCAGCCAATCGCAGGTTATAGTCCCGATACATTTCTTGAACGCCGGGTCCAACAGTACCAACTCGTGAACCGGTTGCACATCCGATGCTCCTTCCTTCCCGGGAGGCTCAGCCTTTAATCCCCGAGTTCACTATGGATTGCACGTAATATTTTTGCAGGAACAAGAACAGGATCAGGATCGGAACGGAAGCCACCGTGTCCGCGGCCAAGATTTTCCCCCATTCCGTCGCCTGCAGGTTGGTGAAGGTCGCGATGGCGACCTGCAGCATCTGCTTGCTCTCGTCGTTAATGACGATCAGCGGCCACAGATAAGCGTCCCACTGCCCGAGAAACGTAATGAGCCCCATCGTAATCAGTGCCGGCACCATTGACGGGAGCACGATTTTCGCATAGATGCCCGGCCATGAAGCGCCATCGATTTTGCCCGCCTCCAGCAGCTCCCTGGGCACGTCCGCGAAAAACTGCACCAGCAGGAAAATGCTGAACACCGATACTGCGGCCGGGACGATGAGCGCCTTAAAGCTGTCGATCCAGCCGAAGGCGTGCACGAGCAAATAGGTCGGCACCATCGTCACCTCCCCGGGGATGACGAGCGCGGAGAGGAACACCGCAAAGACGACGCCGCGGCCGCGAAACCGGAGCTTGGAAAACGCGAAAGCGGCCATCGAGTTGAACAGCAGGGACAGCAGCGTCACCGAGACGGCGACCAGCAGCGTATTGTTGATGAATCTGCCCAGCGGCTTGGTCGAATCGCCGAACAGGTCGATGAAGTTTTGCAGCGTCCATTCGACGGGGACGAACAGATGCCACTCGAGCGAGACGTATTGAAACAGCTCCTGGCGCGGCCTGAACGCCCCCATGATCATCCAGAAAATCGGAAGCAGCGAGATCAGGGCGACCGCGATCATGACGATCCATTTCAAAAGATGTCCTATGCGTTCCAAAGCCGATCCACTCCTCAATATTCCACGTCCGTTTTTAACAGGCGCAGCTGCACGACGGAAATGCACATGACGATGACGAACAGAATAAATGCGGCAGCCGTTCCGTAGCCCATCTCCATCTGCTGGAAGGCGATTTTGTAAATGTAATAGACGGCCGTCGTCGTCGAATCCGCCGGACCTCCGCCCGTGACGAGCGCGACCGGAACGAAAATTTTCAAGGCGTCCATCGTCGTAATGATGATGACAAACGTCAGCGTTCTTCTTAAGAGCGGCAGCGTGATTTTGAAAAACTTCTGCGTCCGGGTCGCCCCGTCCACCTCCGCCGCCTCGTACAGATCGTTCGGAATGCCGTTCAGTCCCGCCACGAAAATGATCATGAAGAAGCCCGCCGACTTCCAGATGCCGAGCAGCATAATGCCGTACAGCGCCAGGCCCGGGTCGGACAGGAACGACACCGGCCCCGCCCCGAAGAAGCCGAGCAGGCTGTTCAGCAGCCCGTAGTCCTGGTTGTAGATCAGCTTGAACAGCGTCGAGGCCACGCCTATGGCAATGACGACCGGCATAAAATAAATCGTTCGGAACAGGCCGGTCACCCACGAGCTGCGGTAGACCAGCAGAGCCAGCCCAAGCGCGAGCATCGTCTGCACGGGAATGACGACGAGCGCGAAATGAAACGAATGAAGCAGACTGTTGATAAACTTCGGATCGGACAGCAGGCCGCTGTAGTTCGCCAGCCCGACGAAAACGGCTTCGGGATTGATCAGGCTGTATTCCTTAAAGCTGATCGTCAGTGCGTTCAGCATCGGGTAGAACGTGAACAGCGCCAGGCTGACCGCCGCCGGCAGCACGAACAGCCAGGCCGCGCGCTCCTCCTGCTTGCCGAATGCGGAATTCGCTCTCATGCTCATCGCCCCTCTCCGTATGGCGGAGGGCTGATCGAAAAGACACATTCGATGATCCGATTTGCCTTGTCCCTTGGGTCAGCCCTTCCGTTGCCGGTCCTGTGTTACCGGTACTTCTCCAGCGCCTTGTCGATGGCGGCTACCGCTTCCGCGACCGCTTCGTCGACATTGCGCCCGGCGACGCCGAGATCGGCGAACAGCTTGGAGACAGCCGTCGTAATGACCGGGTAGGCCGGAGTAACCGGTCTCGGATGGGCGAACTTGCTGGATTGCTCCACGAAAATGTTCATCGGATACTCGGTCAGCTCGGGGATCGCGCTTGCCGTGGACAGGCGCGCCGGCAAATTTTTCGTCTCCTGGTACCAGAACTTCGCGCCTTCGACGCCGGTTACCCAGTTGACGAACTTCCATGCCGCATCGGGCTGCTTGGAGTCCTTCGTGATCGCCATGTTCCAGCTTCCGTTGGGCGTGACCTGCTTGGCGTCCTTCCAAAGCGGCGCAATATCCCAGTCTTCGCCCAGCTTGAAGTCCGGATGCGAGGTCGCGAAGCCCGAGATCGCCCAAGGGCCGTTAACGACGATGCCCAGCTTGCCGGTCTCGAACGCTTCCGGCGGAATTTCCTTCGGCGCGACCTTGTATTCGTTGTACAGCGAGGAGAAGAAGGACAAAGCCCGCTTCGATTCGGGAGAATCGAGATAGCCCTTCACTTCGGTTCCGTCCGGGCTGAGAATCTCTCCGCCGGCCTGCCAGATGAAGGGCAGCTTGACGAACGTCGAGCCTTCCCCTTCGCCCAGTCCCCAGCCCGGATCGATGCCGTACACTTTGTTGGCCGGATCGTTGATTTTCTGCGCCGCCTGCAGCACTTGCTCCCAGGTCCACGCCTGGTTCGGATCCTTGGAGGGCAGCTCGATGCCGTTCTTCTCGAACAGTTTCTTGTTGTAAAACATTCCGATGCTCGCATCGTTAAGCGGAGCGGCGAAAATCTGGTTCTTGTACGTCAGACTGGCCAGAACGGGAGCCGCAATGTCCTCCTTGTTCCCGTCGGCCTCGAAGTACGCGTCAAGCGGAATGACCGCGCCTTGATGGGCGTAGGCGGCCAGCGTCGGACCGTCCAGGCCGATCACGTCCGGCGCGTTGCCCGCGGCCAGAGCCGTGCGAATCTTCGTTTCGTAATCGCCGTAAGGAATGACCTCCATCTTGACTTTGATATTCGGATTTTCCGCCTCGAACGATTGGATCATTTTCTGGAGAGCCTGGACCTCGGGAGCGAAGTCGTGCCTCCAATACCGGATTTCTACTTTCTTGCCGTCCCCTTTGTTTGGTTCCGCGCTCGCTCCCGGGCTTGCGGCGCCCGCGCCAGGGCTTTCTTCTCCCGCCCGCTTCGTCGAGCAGGCCGACAGCAGCGCGAGGCCGAGGCAAACGATCAGCAGCGCGGTCATGGTTCTTCGCAACCTAAGCATGTTATCCCGCCTTTAGATCAGATTGATGACTGCGAATTCAGGATAGCACGGCGGCTGTCGCGGCTACATACAGCCGTTTTGGACGATGGGATGCAATATTTTTGGACTTCGCTCAGGAAGGATCGGCGGCTCGCTTGCGGTATTCGTTGGGGCCTGCGCCGTAGTAGCTTTTGAACACGTTGCTGAAGTAAGCGGGGCTGGAGAAGCCGGTCAGCTCGGCGACGCTCGCGATCTTGAGCTCGCTTTCCCGCAATAGACGCGAGGCGTGCTCCATGCGGATGCGCAGCAAATAATCGCTGAAGGTGCAGCCGGTGAGCTTGCGAAAAAGATCCGACAGGTAGGCGACGTTGTAATGGTATCGTTCGGCGATGGCGGACAGCGACAGCTCCTCCGCGTAATGACCGTGCATATAGCCGCGGATCGCCTCGATCGTCTCCTCCGCCCCTCCCCTGCCCCTGTGACGCTTCAACGACGCGATCGCCTGCAGGGAGACATCGCGGATATTGCCGACGATTCGGTCCAGCGCCTCGCACCCCCAGGCGGAATTGATGTACGGCCACAGCATCCGCTGCAGGTCAAGCTCCTTCAGCCCGTGCTCGCGCACGGTTTCGTCGAGCGCCAGGCACAGCTGGATGAGGAACAAGGAGAAGGCTTGCACCGACGCCTGCTCGCCCGCTTCGGAGATGGCCTCCAGCGCCCGTAAGGCGCCGCCTTCGTCAGCCTGCCCGATCGCCAGGACGAACTGCTTGAGCAGCGCGGGCGACGGCCCTTCTTCCTTTCCTCCGGTCCCTTCGAACACCGTCTGCGACACCCGCTCCGGCCTGCTTCGGCTTAATGCGAGCAGGCTCGCCTCCAGTCCCGCCTTCCACTCCGCCGGTCCGAGCACGGGATGACCGATGCCTACCACCACCTCAAGCCGCAAGAAGCGAACGACCTTCTCCTTCAAATCCGCCGCAAACCGGGAGAGCAGAGACTCCCCCTCCTCCTCCGGCGACGCTGCGGATGAAGCGATATAATGAACCCGATCCGGTAGATTAACGTCCGCGAAGGCAACGATGCGGCCTTCCCATTGGGAGACGACTTCCCGCGCGAGCAGCCGGTAAGCCTCCTTGAAGGAGGCCCCGTACGCGCCGCTGCCGGACAGGCGGCCGGGAGGAATACGCAGCTCTGAGGTCGCGAAAACGACGGGGCGGTTCTCCTGCGACCATTCGGGCATGCCGTATGCGGCCATCATCGCCGCGGCTTCGGCCGGCAGCGGCTCCTCGCGGACGATTCTCGCCAGCAGCCGCTCCCTCTCGTCGTCCAGTTCCCTCTTTAATTTCAGCAGAGTGGAGGCAAGCTCCGTCTTGACGACAGGTTTCAGCAAATAGTCCTTGGCGCCTTTGCGAATGGCGGTCTGAACGAGCGGGAAGTCGTCGTAGCCGGAGAGGACGACCGTCTTCGTCTCGGGGAAGCGAAGCGCGCACTGCTGCAGCAGCTCGAGTCCGTCCATGACCGGCATGCGGATGTCCGTAATGACGATCGGCACTCTCCGGTCCGCCAGCAAAGACAAAGCCTCGGCGCCGTTCGCCGCTTCGGACGATACTTCGAAGCCGTATTCCCGCCAGTCCAGCTTCAGCCTCAGGCCCGTTCGGATCTCGGCAGAATCGTCGACGACCATGACGTTATACATCTCGGATCACCTCTGGATTGGGATAGTCATCGTAATTTCGGTGCCTTGGCCCGGAGCGCTGCGAATGTCGACGACGAATCGGGAGCCGTAGTGCATTCTCCCTCTCGCAATCACGTTCTTGAAGCCGATCCCTTTCTCGCCAATGTCCAGCACGTCCTGCGGCACCTTCAATTCGGCCGCCGCCCGCAAATCCCTCAGCGCCTCCTCCGGCATGCCCACGCCGTTATCCCGGACGACGGTGACGAGCTCCTCCTCCGTTTCGCGTATGCGAATGGAGACGACCGCGACCTCGACGAGCCCGACGCTGAATTTGACCGCATTCTCGATGAGCGGCTGGAGCAGCAGCTTCGGCATCCGCACCTGTTCGGCAACGGAGTCGTCCGCGATCTCGAACCGGACGCGGCTCCCGTAGCAGACGGAGAGAATGGAGGTATAGGCGCGGATCATACGGAGCTCTTCGACTGCGGAGATGAGCTCGGTGTCCGTCCGCAACGAGGAGCGCAGCATCAGACTGAGGTTGCTCACCACCTGCTCGATATGCTCGCTGCGCCCTTGGGCGGCGAGCGAGGAGATCACCTCCAGCGTGTTGTTCAGGAAGTGGGGGTTGATCTGCAGCAGCAGCGCTTTGTACTCCGCGTTGCGCCTCCTCAGGTTTTGCGCGAATTCGGTCTCGATGTAGGTCTTCAAGCGCTGCACCATCTTCAAGTAATTGACCGTCAGAAATCCGATCTCGTTCTGCCTGCTTCTGCTCGGCGCCATGACCGCGTTTCCCTTCAGAAAATCGCCCTCCTCGACGAACCGCATCGAACGCACTATGCGCGTGATCGGGTTGGCGATGCCCGACGAAAACCAGAACGCCAGCGACACGGCCACGATGAACAACAGGGCGGCGACGAGAATGACGTTGTGCCTCGCCCGGGTGATTTCCAGAAACAGCTCCTTCTCCGATACCGTCCCCGCCACGATCCAGCCGGTCGTCTCCATCTGCTGGTAGAAATAGATGGCGCTGCGTTCTCCGTCCCGGTAGACTTGCGTGCCCGGACGCCCCTTCCAGTCCGGAGAGCGAATCCGCGCGAGCAGCTCGGACGGAATTTCCTCCGCATGCTGATCGAGAACGGGAGCGCCCTTGACGTCAAGGAGAAACACCTTGCCCGTCTTGCCCAGCGTCAGCCTGTCCAGCGGCTCCTGGAGCGAGGCGGTTTTCATGTTGAGCTTCAGCACGCCGGCCTCCCGCAGGTTCAGCAGATCGGACAGCGGGTAGACGAGGGCGTTCACCCTCTCGCTGTTCTGATAGGTGCCGTTCTGCCGATCGTCGGAATGGGCGGACGACCATCGCGCGCCTTCGTTCCGGTAATCCTTGTACCAGTCGGTGCCGAGGTACTCTTCCCCGTCCAGATTCCATAGATCCCATTCCCCGTAAAACAAGTTGACCGAGAACACCGCCGGGGTGTTGCTCAGCACGGCGTCGAAATATTTTCTCATCTTGATGTTCATTTGAATCGCCTCGGACGGGCTTGCCGCCTCGATTCGCGAACCAATCCAGCTCTGCGTCGCGTCGTTCCGTAAAATCTGGTTAGCCGTATTCAGCACCTGAGACGTCGCGCTCTCCACGAAATCGGCGTACTGGTTCATCGTCTGCACCGTCGTCGTCTCGATGGAGTCCCTCAATGCGGCAGCCGCCTGATTCCAGAAAAAGTAGCCCATCAGCACAAACGGAACGATGAGCAGGACGATCATGGCGATCAGCTGCGTTCGAATGGAATAGAACATCGGACTCCCCCTCCGTTAATACAGCGCTTACATTTATTTTAGTAGACGTTGGCTCGAGGATCTTTAACAGATGAGGCGGGATGTTTAACCCAAATTGCCATGCGTGCCGTTCACGCTCTCTTCAACGACGAAAACCCGGGCAAAAATAAAAAAACGTCAAGGACACCTTCTCCCTGACGGCCGTTTCGTCCGGCGGCGGACTGCCGGTCACATATGAGGTTCGACCCGGCCTTCGCTCTGCTGAACGACGTGCCAAGCCTCGTGAGGCAAATGCTGCTCTTGGCCGGAAGCCATGTGAATATCGCTCCCTTGCGCGTACGCAAGAGCGTTAAGCTGAGCCGGCTTATCGGAATTGTAGTGCACCTTCACATCGTCCATGGAATAGCCGGATAATTTCTCGATCCCGCTCCTCAAGTTGTCCGGAAGCCCGGAGGAACCCTGTTCCATCATGCCCATCGCCGCCTGATTGCCAATCGACGCTTGCAGGGCCAGCAGCCGATCCGCCGGCAAGCCGTGCGACGCGGAGGAGGCCCCCTGCGCGTTCCCGCGCGCGCGAGAACCGTTCGTCTCCGACTTCGATCCTTGAAAAAGCCTTGTCCCCATCTCTTATCCGCCCTTCGCTCAGACTCTAAGATTTTTCTTCCGGCATCCGGTCGCCTTGCTTTTTCCGCAGGCGCAGGAGCTTCGCAAGTCAGCGATTCTCACCTCTCTTATCCCGCATTCATTATACCTCATCTTTGCAAGCAGCGCAGCGAATCGACGCGTCCATTCCATCCGTTGGCCCGGACGATAAAAAGCACACCCGCGAACGCCAACAGGCGCCGCCGGGTGTGCTTCGCGACCGGTCGAATCGAATCGTTATTTCCGCTTGATGTCGGGGAGCAAGTGGCTTGTCGACACCCTTCCGCCGGCCGTTATCTCGGCCAACGTCTTTCGGCCGGCGGCAGTACCGGGAACGGAGCATGCGGCTCCGCCTGGTACCAGTAGGCCACAGAGGAGACGTCGTCGGTCCGTTCGAACAAATCCCGGCTGTTATGGCCGATCTGCTGGATCGTGACTTTAAGCTCCTCCTCGAACCGGATCGGGTCCATCAGGTGCCAGCGGTACAGCCCGTGCATCGGAACGGCGTCCTCCCCGAACTGCTCGGCGCGCGTTTGATCCGTCTTGGAGTAGAAAGGATAGCCCAAATACGGCGTGTTGTAAGGCACCTCTACGGTTTTTCCATCCCTTTTCTCGTAGAAGCACCAGGCTCCGCCGAAATAGTCTTCCGTTCCCGTGCCGCAGATCGTCGGCCAGTCCTCGTCTCCGTCCATGTAAAATTTAATTTCGCCTTCGCCCCACCAGTAACGCTCCAGAGCTGCCCAGGCCAAGTAGGTGCCGACGTACTGCCCCTTGCCTTTCACGTTGTCCAGAATCGTGTAATCCTTGCCTTCCGTCGTCAGGTTCTCCCGTCTCCATTGCGCGTGGAAGTAGCCGGCCTCCTCCGGAAGCTGATCGACCAAGGTATAGCTGAATTGATAGAAAAATCCCCCGATATCGGCCGCATGCTGATTTTCGACGGTGATTTTGGCCGATTGGCGAAACGGCATCGGAAAATAGCAGTTCATGCCTCCCGTCGGATTGACGACAATCGGCAAGGAATTGACCAGACAGCGGGTGCCGAAGCCGTTGCAGAAAAAGTCCCCCAGCGGGACTTCCACGGAAGGCGTCTCTTCGCCGTCCCAATACATGCGCAGCACGAGATCGCGAAGGACGAAATACCCTTTGTCGGTCCGGTCGGTTACGGTAATCCAGAAATGCTGGATAACGCCGGGGCCGTCCGTCTCCATCAGCGTGACCGTCGCTCCCTTCGGCAGCGTGATGCACGGGCGGCCCTTCCGGGCGACGCCAAGATGGCTAGCCTCCTTGCCACCGGCGCCGACCTCTCCCCGCGGGTTTTCCGCGCTGATCGAACGGGTCTTCCCGCTTGTCATCAGCGGCGCCGTCGATAATCCGAATCCGAGTCCCTGATTGTGCAGCATCGTGTGCAGCCTCCTATTTGTCTTAAGTAATCAAACAAAAATCTCCCGAATTTCTCCGCTCGATATTCGTCCGCAGGGAAACGGGAGACCGTCCGACCCGTGCGTTTCCGCAGCGAACCCTATCCGTCCGGTCTCGCGGAAGGAGCGAAACATTGCCCGGACCTTTCAAACCTTCTATAATGGGTACAGCGCTTACAGCTGTTATTCTATAAGAGCCCCGTGATATTTTCTTTAGCGGAGAAAGCGATATATTTAACTTAAATTGCTCAGCTTGAATGGATGGAGGGAAGGCAAGCCAATGAACCTGAACGCGATCTCCCCCTATATCCGCGTCGCCTGGGATTCCACGCTGTATCCGCCCGTCCAGATCGGGGAACGGGTTATTTTCGACTACGAGCTGATGTTCATTAAAGAGGGGGAATGCGAGGTCACGGTGGAAAACGACGCCTACGTCGGCAAGCCGGGCGACTTGTTCCTGTTCAAGCCGAATCAACCCCATTCCATCCGCTCGTCGAACGATAAGCCGCTCAGGCAGCCGCATCTGCACTTCGACTTGTATTATCGCGACGACAGCCCCGAGGTTCCGGTATCCTTCAAGCCCTTTTCGAGGCTGAGCGAACAGGAGAAGCTGTGGCTGCGCCCGGATGATTTGCAGGACGTCGATCCGCCGTTGCCCAGCCATATTCGGCTGAACAAGCCGGAAGCGATCGAGCAGTTGATGCAGGACATCATTTTCGAATTCGACCGCAAATTCCCCTATTACGAGACGACGGCCAAAGGGTTGTTCATCCAACTGTGGGTGCACCTATTGCGGGAAATTCACTGGCAGCGCAACCCGCATCTGCTCTCGAACCGCGAACAGCTCGACCGGGTAAAAAGCTATCTGTCCCACCACCTGCACAGGGATGCGACGCTGGACGAGCTGGCCGAGTTGGCCAATATGAGCAAATTTTATTTGTGCCGCCTGTTCAAGAAAGCGTACGGCGTTACGCCGATTCAATATCACGTGTCCGTCCGTCTGGAGAAAGCCAAAGAAATGATCCGCTTCACCGACCTGTCGCTGACGCGCATCGCCGATGAACTGGGCTTCCAGAGCATACATGCGTTCAGCCGGGCTTTTCGCATGCGCGAAGGCGTGTCCCCTTCGGCTTACCGCAAGATGAGCTGACGGGTTTTCGCATGCGTGAAGGCGTGTGTCCCTTCGGCTTACCGCAAGATGAGCTGACGGGTTTTCGCATGCGTGAAGGCGTGTGCCCCTTCGGCTTACCGCAAGATGAGCTGACGGGCTTTTCGCATGCACGAAGGCGTGTCCCCTTCGGCTTACCGCAAGATGAGCTGAACAAGTTTTGCGCAGCTTTGAGGCTGACCGTTTCCGTACCGGTGCAGCTTCGAAGAACGCGGTGCTTCGCTGCATGACGGCAGTCTTGTGCACAGTGAGATAAGCCCGTGAGCCGGGCTTATTGGTCGGGTCTGCGGGGCAGTAGACAAGATATAACGGGCCGGCTGCCCGTTCTTGAAGTCGGTGAATGCGTCCGAACCGTCATTTCCAGCAACATCCGCTAAGCGCTGGCCAACTCGACCCGCAGAGCGCTGCCCAGCTTGATCCGTTCGGGTAGGCGTTTACGTTAAGAGAAAAATCCGTTTTAAATTCGCTGCCGCACCTTTTTCGAGCGATTTAAAGCGGATTTCCCGCTCTATTTCCGCTTCATCCCTAAACTCTTCGAGCAATGTCTCTCTGGGGAGAAGGATCACTTCACGCTGCCCTTCGTCGACAGTCAAGATAAAGGGCAATCTTTGACTTTACATCTTGTTCCAAGAGCCGCCCCCCCCCCCCACTGTTGTCAGGTTAAGCAAACGGTCAACAAGCGGCCTTGCAGGAATCGTCCCAGTTGTCGGCGGAGCCCCGACGGTCATCGCGAACAAGGCCAACTCGTGCCAATCCACGCCAGTCCAGACCAACCTACGCACTCCGATAACCCCCGCCAGTCCAGACCAACCTACGCACTCCGCGAGCCCCCGCCAGTCCAGACCAACCTATGCACTCCGCTAACCCCCCGCCAGTCCAGGCCAACACACGCCAACCCCGCGAGCCCCTGCCAGCCCACTAACGTAACGGTTGCCAGCGCCGCTAATTGTGCCATTTTCGCAGTACGGAGGTTGTAACGGTTGCAGTCGCCGCTATTTCACCTGAAAACGTGCCGATTCGCTCGATAACCCCAAAATAAGCGCGGTGGCAACCGTTAGCTTTTCCTTTTTCGGGAAAACGATCGATTAAGCGCCACTGCAACCGTTAGACGTTGCCGGCAGGTTGCGCGCCTTCGATCGCATACGATCGGTCGCATACTATCGGTCGTATACTATCGGTCGCATACGATCGGTCGCATACTATCGGTCGTATACTATCGGTCGCATACGATCGGTCGCATACTATCGGTCGTATACTATCGGTCGCATACGATCGGTCGCATACCGTCGACCGTATGCCGTCGATCGCATACGACAACGGCTTAACCTGACAACATCCCCTCCCTTCCTCTGTCTCTCCGCAAGAAAATAGCGATTGGTTTTATTCGAATGGCTTGCCCGTCGAAGTTGCTCGCATAACGGCCTGCCAGAACGCAAATGTCAGACATTTGCTCCGATTCGCTCGCGTAACGGTCCGTCAGACCGTCCCTCGGATTTAAGGGATTTTCTCCCGAATGCTCCCTCATTCGCAGAATCGCGTTTTTGTCGGAGGGGATTCAGATAAGGATAGCGTATTTGCTGCTTCCTGAATAAACCAAAAAAGCCGGACGGTTCTCCGCCGGCTTCTTGCCTGTTGCGCCGCTACTCGGGCAGCTCCAACCACTCGAAAGGCCGCTCCGCCGCCTTTCGTCCATACTCAATCAATTGGATGACCGCGACCGTCTCGGCCGGGTCCACCGAAGAAACGCCCGTCCGGTAGAAGCGGACGAGATCCCGCGCGAACGGCGCGAAGAAGTCGGCCTCCGCCGTCGCGAGCGCGGACGGTCCCTCCCCGTATTGGAACGCAAGCCGAAACGCGCTGTCCTGCAGCATGTGCATCGTCGCCTTGCGCCCGTCCGGATATTCGATCAGCAGCGCCGGCGTGCGGCCCGAGCCGATGAACATGATCCGGCGAGCATCCGCTCCCATCAACGCCACGATCGGCTCGAGCTGATGGATCGCATAGTTGCCGAACAGACCGGACCCCTGGCTGCACAGCGTCTCGATCCGTCGCCCGTTCGAGCGCTCGAGCTCGGCGGCGTACTCCGGCGAGTAGCGCAGCGCGGAGGAGGAAAAGACCGGCGTGCCGTGCGCCCGCGCCAAGTCGAACAGCCGGACGGCCGCCTCCCGATCCGGCGCGAACGTCTTGTCGATAAACGTCGGCTTGCCCGAGCGCAGCGGAAGATCCGCCAGCCGCTCGTGCATCTCCGGATGGTCCGGCGACAGCACAGCCAGATAATCGCTGCGCTCCACGACCGCCTCGACCGTATCCAGCAGCTCGATGCCCATCTCCTCGCACCATTCCGCATTGCCCAGTCCTTGCGGCGCATCCGCCAAGCCGTAAGCGAACGCGGCCTTCATTTCTCCGTCCGACGCCTTCGCGATCCATTCGGGAAGATGACGGGCGTGCCACTCGTCCAAGAAGTAATCGATAAAGCCGATCGTTTTCATACGGGTCGCCTCCGCTTAATCCAGAATCATTTCCTTGCGCTGCTCCGACGAATCGTAGATCGCCTGAATGATCCGGGAAGTGAGAATCGCCGCATCGATATGAGACGGCAGCTTCTCTCCGGTCCGGACGCTGCGCAGGAAAGCGCCGATCTCGTTTTGAAACATGTCGCTCGCGCGCAGCTTCGGCGTCGATTCGATGAGCGCCCCGTTGCTTGCTCCGTATATTTTGAAGTCCTGACCGTATTGAAGCCGGATGCCCGCCTTGTCCCCCAGAAAATCGACGTACATTTCCTGAACTCCGATGTTCTGCGCCCATGCGCCGTTTAACGAGATCGTCGGTCCCTCCGTGCGGACGAGCGCCGTCACGAAATCGTCGACGTCGTACGTTCCGTCCGGCTTCGGCGGACCGGCCCACATATCCACATACGCGTAGTTGGCGAGATCCGCGCCCAGCTTGCTGTAGGCTTGGCCCGATACGGTTCGCGGCAGCGGATCGCCCAGACAGTACATGACAAGGTCGAGAAAATGAACGCCCCAATCGATCAGCGCCCCGCCTCCGGCAATCGCCTTCGTCGTGAACGGGCCGCCGAGGCCGGGAATGGAACGATGGGCGCGGAAGCTGACGTATACGTGGTAGACTTCGCCGAGCTCGCCGGCGTCAATCATTCCCTTAATGACGTTGACGCCGTCATTATACCGATTAACGACGCCGATGCTGAGCGCTTTGCCGCTCTCGCGCTGCGCCTGCTGCATCTCCAGCGCCTCGGCGTAGGTTCGGGCGGCCGGCTTCTCGCACAGCACGTGCTTGCCCGCGCGCAAGCAGGCGATCGACAACGGCGCATGCAGATGGTTCGGCGTGCAGATCGACACCGCCTCCACCTCGGGATCTTCGAGAATGACGCGATAGTCCGCAATCGCCTGGCCGCAGCCGAATTCCCGCACGGCCGCTTCAGCCCGCTCCAAGCTTATATCGCACAAATATTGGATTTCGGCATTGGGATTGTTGCCGTACGCCCGAATATGCTGACTGCTGGCGATCGCTCCGCAGCCGATTACCGCCACTTTGACTTTGCCCATTACGGTCACCCCTTGATCCCGGTTAGCTTAATCCCTTCAATGAATTGCTTCTGCGCGAAGAAGAACAGCACGATGATCGGCAGCGTGAACATCGCCGAGGCGGCCATCAGCTTCTCCCACATAATGTAGTGGGTCTGCATGAACGCGTAGAGACCGAGCGAAAGCGTATAGTCCTTCTCGTTGTTCAGATACAGCAGCGGGCCGAGGAAGTCCGACCAGGTCGCCAGAAACAGCAGGACGCCGACTGTCGCGATGATCGGCTTGCTGAGCGGCATCAGAATTTGCAGGTAGATGCGCAGCTCGGACGCGCCGTCGATCTTGGCGGAATGAATCAGCGACACCGGAAGCGTCATGAAAAACTGCCTCAGCAAGAAGATGTAATATCCCGCGCCGGCGCTCAGAAACGCGGGCAGAATCAGCGGCACATACGAGCCGATCATCCCGAGCTTGCTCCAGACGATATAGGTCGGAATCATCGTGACTTGGTACGGAAGCAGCAGCGTGCCGATGACGAGCGCAAAAATGATATTTTTGCCCCGCCATTCGATATGCGAGCACGCGTAGGCGACCAGAGGAGCCGAGATCAGCACCCCGATGACGCACATGATGGAGATAAAGAAGGTGTTCCAGGTCATGCCGAGAAAGTGGATCTCCCGGAAGACGTCGGCGTAATTTTCCCAGCGCGGCTGCTTCGGAAACAGCACCGGAGGATTGGCGTACAAATCCTTGTCGGACTTGATCGAAGTCAGCAGCAGCCACAGGATCGGCATGACGAACACGGCGCTGAACGCCGCAAGGAACAGATGGGGCACGAAGCGGCGAATGCCTCTGCCCGCGCCGCCGCCGAATGAACCGGTTGCCGAACTCATGTCAGTCCCCCCCGTAGGTCACCCATCGGTTGGATGAGCGGAAGATCAGATAGGTCACGATCGACGTGATCAGGAACAGCACCCACGCCATCGCGCTGGCATGCCCCATGCGGAAATCGACGAACGCTTCCCGGTAGAGCAGCACCGCATAGAACAGCAGCGATTTTTCCGGTCCCGCCATCGTCTGGTTCGCTCCCGAGTTCGTCATCGAGGCCAGCATGAACGCCTGCGCGAAGTACTGGAAATACGTGATCAGTCCCATGATCAGCTGAAACAAAATGATCGGCGAAATGCTCGGAAGCGTGATGCTGAAAAACTTGCGGATTTTGCCCGCGCCGTCGATCTCCGCCGATTCGTACAAGCTTCTCGGCACGTCCTGCAGGGAGGCGAGGAAGATGATCATAATGCCGCCGGCGCCCCAAGCTCCCATGAGAATGAGCGAGGGCTTCGTCCAGACCGGATCGAGCAGCCAGTTCGGTCCCCGTATGCCGAGGTAGCCTAGCGCCGTATTGATGAGACCGCTTTTCGGATTAAGCACCCACATCCAGACGAGCGACGTCGCGATCGCCGGGACGATCGACGGAATATAGTACAAGGTGCGGTAGATCGACTGGCCGCGAACCTTCATGTTCAGCATTTGGGCGAGCAGCAGCCCGACGATCAGGCTGATCGGCGTCGCGAACAGAACCATGTAGAGCGTATTGGCGATGCTCTTCCAAACGTCCTTCTCCTGGAACACCCAGCGGTAATTGTCCAGTCCGACCCAGGAAGGAGACTTGAACATGTTGAAGTCGGTGAAGCTGTAGAAGAGCGAAGCGCCGATCGGATACAGGGTGAAAGCCATAAAGCCGATCAGGAAGGGGCTGGAGAACAGCAGCCCGGTAAGCGTCGCTCTTTTCATATCGGGTCACCTCCGTATCGTGGAGCGGATGGAGCCGTCACGCGGCCGGGGGCGGGCCCGAAGGCCGGCAGAGCGCAAGGATGGAATGACCCCCGACCGCGTTCGAAAGGCTATTTCAGGAATTCCGCCAGCTTGCCCTCGAGCGCGCTCATCGTTTCGTCCGGCGTTTGCTTCAGGTTGTACATCAGCTCGAGCTCTTCTTCCAACACTTTGTCGAAGTCGCTGCGTTTCGCGAAGTGCGGAATGGATTTCAGGTTCGGGCTCTCGGTCAGCGGCATGATCAGTTCCGAGTCGACCATATCCTTCATGGCCGGTTGAGCCATCGCGCCCTTCGTTGCCGGAATGTTGCCCATCAGCGACATGAATTTGGCCAGCGGCTCCGGCGAGTACAAGTACTTCATGAACTCCCAGGCGCCGTCGACGTTTTTGCTCGTTTTCGCAATATAGAAGATAGAGCTGCTCACGAGGCCGCCTCCGGCCGTCTCCGGCTTGCCGTCAAGATAAGGCAGCGCGGCGATGCCGTAATCGACGTCGATATTCTTGTTCTTGATATGGGCGGACAGCCACGGTCCGTCGAAGCGGATCGCCTGCTTGCCGGTCAGGAACGGATCGGTCGGGTCCAGCCACTTGCCCGCGGCTTGCAGCTGTCTGATATTGTCCACGCCGAATTGGGTGTTGTAGTCGTAGATCATCTGCATGGCGGCTTTCGTGCTTTCGTTGTTGAACGTCAGTTCCTTGGCGTCTTCGCTCAAATAAGAGGAGCCAAGGCCGTAGGCCAACGCATTGAACAAATATTTCTCCGACGGATAGGAAGGATAGCCGATGACGTCGATCGAGCCGTCACCGTTGACCTTCGTCATCTTCACGGCCATATCGTACAGCTCTTTGCTCGTTTTCGGCGGCTCGGAATAACCGGCGTCCGCAAGCAGCTTTTTATTGTAGTACATAATCGAGAAGTTCACGTTCAGAGGCAGAGAGTACAGCTTGCCTTCGAATTTGCCGGAATCCAGCGCGGCGGGAACGAAATCGGACAGATCGTAGCCGTCCCTGGCGATCAGGTCGTCAAGCGGCAGCGCAATGCCTTGCTGCGCGTACTGAGGCACAACCCAGTCGAACGAGTCCGTCAAGTCCGGGCCGTTGCCCCCGGCGATAGCGACCTTAATCTTCTGCTCGTCGGGCACGGACAACCCTTCGACCGTATACTTGTCCTGGCTGGCGTTGAAGTCTTTGATGATTTGCTCCAGCGCTTCGCCTTCGGCTCCGCCCCACAAATACCATACCGATACTTTCGATTTTTCCCCCGCGGGCTTGCCGGACTCGCTTGCGGATGAAGACGGCGAAGCGCTGCCTTTATTTCCGTTATCTCCGCCGCATGCGGACAGCAGACCCGCAACCATTATAACGACAACCAGAAGCAATGACGCTTTTCTACTTTGCTTTTCACTCATGCTTTGTTCACCCTCGCTTTGAATGATCGTTTTTTTCTTGTCATCATTTCTCATGCGAATTGCAAACCGCTTCCCCCCTCCACACCTCCTTCGATTAGTCAAAATAACAAACCAATTTTCTTCATCCGACAATTAATCGGAGGAATTATCCGCCAAAATAAAGCATAAAAAAGCCGACTTCCATTATTGCGCAAATTCCCGCTGCGATGCGGAACGAATCGCGCCGGCGAATCTGCGGGTAATTTCCTGCGGACGGGTAATCGCCGTCCCGACGACGACGGCGTGCGCCCCTGCCAGCAGACAAGCCGCGCCTTGCTCCACCGTCCAGATTCTCCCCTCGGCCAGCACCGGCACCTCGCGCAGCGCGGCCAACCGCCTGACCAGCTCAATGTCGGGCTCCTCCTGCTGCAGGCTGTGCGGAGTGTAGCCCGACAGCGTTGTCGATACGAGATCGACGCCGAGCTTCATGGCCGCGACCCCTTCTTCGAAAGTGGATACGTCGGCCACGATCCGCACTTGCGGACAGGTCTCGCGGATCGACGCGATCAATTCCGCCAGCGACCTTCCGTCCGGCCTCGGCAGCGAGGTGGCGTCCAAGGCGACGAACTCCGCTCCCGCCTCGGCGATCTCCTGCGCCTCGCGAAGAGTCGGCGTAATGTAAACGTCGGAGTCGGGATAATGCTTCTTGTACAATCCGATCATCGGCAAATCGCAAGCCCGTTTAATCGCTTTCACGTCCTGCGGCGTGTTGGCCCGGATCGCCGCGGCCCCGCCTTCCGCGGCCGCAACCGCCATAGCCGCCATAAACTCGGGTCCATACAGCGGCTCTCCCTCCAGAGCCTGGCAGGAAACGATAAGCCCCCCGGCTATTTCTTCAATAAGGTTTCGAGTCATTCCATCACCTGTTATCTTGAGTTTGAACCGAAGATTCGGATTCGCCAATGCTCTGCGATGGCCTCATTATAACAGCAGCCCTTTCGAAATTAAAGATATTTTTTTTATTTTTATAAATAAAAGTGGATCAAACCTCCATTTTGACGCTTGCTGTGCTATAATGAACTTGCCCTGATTCCCAATCTAAGCGCAAGTTCGAAAAGCCCGGTTCCGGCTTTGGGAACTGCCGCTAAAAAAGGAGATTCGTCCATGACCGCTATCGTCTATGTGCCTTTGGATGAAAGACCCTGCAACGCCGTCTATCCGCTGCAAATCGCCGCCGCAACCGACCTGCGCCTGATCGTGCCGCCCCGGGAGCTGCTCGGGCGCAAGAAACAGCCTGCCGATACCGGACGGCTCGCCTCGTGGTTGACGGAGCAGGCCGCCCGGGCGGACGTACTGATCGTATCGATCGACATGCTCGTCTACGGAGGCATCGTGCCGTCGCGGCTCCATTCATGGGGCTTGGAGCAATGCGCCCGACGGCTGCACACGCTGGAGGAATGCAAACGCGCGAATCCCGGGCTGAAAATATACGCCTTCAACCTGATCATGAGAGCTCCGGCCTATAGCAGCAGCGAAGAGGAGCCGGATTATTACGACGACTACGGCGCGGAGCTGTCCCGCAGCGGCTGGCTGCGGGACAAGGAGCGGCGCGACGGCCTGACCGAGGAGGAGGCGCGCGAGTTGGCCCGGATCGCTGAGATCTTGCCGGGGGAGGTGTACGAGGATTTCACCCGCCGCCGAGGCACGAACGCGGAGGTCAACCGGATGAGCGTCGAGCTCGCGCGGGACGGTGCGATCGACTTCCTGATCATTCCGCTTGACGACAACGCCAAGTACGGCTACACATCGGCGGAGCAGCGGAAGCTGCTGCTGACGATCGAGCGGGAGGGCTTGCTGGATAGGGTGCATATGTATCCGGGCGCGGACGAGATCGGATGCACGCTGTTCGCGCGCGTGTTCTGCGAGCTGAAGGGCTACCGGCCCGAGGTGTTCGTCCGCCATTCCGCGACGAACGGACCGTTCGTCATTCCGAAGTACGAGGACCGCAGTCTTGGAGAGAGCTTGAAATCCCATCTGACCGCGATGAGCGCGTTCATCGCCGACCACTCTCTCGAAGCCGACGTCGTGCTGATGGTCAATTCGGCCCCGGTCGGCGCTTACGATATGGCGGAGACGGACGGAGCTTACGGCGACCGGCACGCTGCCTACTTATCCGAGGTCGGACTCCGGGAGTTCGCCCAGGCCATCCGGACCTACAGCGACAAGGGCAAGCTCGTCGCGTTGGCCGACGTCGCCACCTGCAACGGCGGGGACGAGCCTCTGATGAACTTGCTGTCGGCGTCCGGCTTGCTGCCCCGCCTGTCGGCCTACGCCGGCTGGAACACTTCGGGCAACTCGCTCGGCACCGTGATCTCCCATGCGATCGTCGAGTCGTACTACCGGCGCCATCGCTCCGCCGCGGAAAGCGCCTTCGAGCAGGCGCGGGCGCTGAACGGCAGGCTGTTTTACGTGTCCCGGCTGTTGGAGGACTGGGGCTACCAAGCCGTGATCCGTACCGATATCGTGAAAAACCGTCTGGCGGAGATGGGCGGCAGCTACTTCCGGATCGCGCACATTCAAGACGAGGTCACGGCGCTCATTCGCGAACGGTTAGAGCAGTTTTTGGCGCGGCATGCGGCAGGCCTCGTCCCCGGAGAGGTAAGGATGACGGACGTCGCGCTGCCCTGGAACCGGATGTTCGAGGTCGCCTTCCGCTTGGAAATCGCGTAACGCACGACAAAGCCCCGCGGAAGCGGTGCGGCCGAACGATGCCGCACCCTTCGCGGGGCTTTTCAGATTGAACGTCCGCCGTACAGCCAGACTTGCGCGGCCGCTCCGATCACTCCGGCGTCATTGCCCACATAGGCGGGCAGCAGCCGGTATACGGACCCGACGCTGGGAGAAGTACGGATGCGCACCTCCCGGTCCAGCGCCTCCAGGAAGGCGGGGCCCGTCTCCGAGACGCCTCCTCCGACAATGACCGCCTGCGGATTGCACATATGGATGTAACCCGCGATCGCCGCGGCCAGGGCGCGGATCGCAACGCCCATCACTCGCGCGGCTTGCGGATCGCCTTGAAGCCACGCCTGCGCGATCTCGCGGGAATCCGGCCGCCATGCCGGCCGCTCCGCGGATTCGGCGATCAGCTCGCGGCCGAGCCGGGCAATGCCCGAGCCGGAGGCATACAGCTCGACGCATCCGTTGTTGCCGCAATTGCCGCAGCGCGGTCCGTTAAAGTCGACGGAGACGTGTCCCAATTCTCCGGCGCAGCCCTGCGCTCCCCGCACGATCCGGCCGGCTTCGACGATCGCGCCGCCGATTCCGGTTCCAAGCGCGACGCACACGAAGTCGCTTAACCCCCGGCCCGCTCCGTACAATTGCTCCGCTACGGCAACGACGTTCACATCGTTGTCCACGTAGCCCGGCAGGCCGAACTTGTCTTCCACGCGCGACTTGATCGGCGTATCGGTCCAGCCCGGGAGCTGATCGCCGGCATAAGCGACCGTGCCCGAAGCGAAATCGATCTGTCCGGCGCTGCCAACGCCGATACCGGCAATTTGGGCGCCATCGGGCATCCGGCTCAGCGTCCGCTCGATTCCCGACAGCAGCTTCTCCATCACCTGAGCGGGTCCGAGCTGCGCTTCGGTCGGCATCAGATGACGGTCGGCCACGCGTCCTTCCCGGTCGACGGCGGCAACCTGGATTTTCGTCCCTCCAATGTCGGCTCCAATCGCGTATTCCACTCCTCCCCCTCCTTTTCGACGAAATTATCTTTCTATACTCTTAATTATAAAGAATATAATCTCCAGCTCAAGACAACGTCTGTCGTTATCCGGCGCTATCGGCTAGCGCCGCCGCTCGTTCCTCCTCCAATGCCCCCGAACGGGGATCAGTACAGCTTGTCCACGACCGACAAGGCCGTCTTGTCCAGCGCCTGGCTCGCTCCCTGCGCCTTAAGCGTCAACAGCGTCGTCAAAATATTAAGCAGATGAATCTGCGTGAACTTCGTCGACAGCGCTCCGCCTTCGGTCGGCAACTCCCGGGACGGCACGAGCAGCACCGTATCGGCGTATGCCGCGATCGGAGAGCGCAGATGGCTCGTCAAGCAGATCACGACGGCCCCGTTCTTCTTGGCCTGCTTGACCGGGTCGACCAGATCCCGCGTGCTGCCCGAAGTGGATATGCCGAATACGAGATCGCCGGGCTTCACGAGCGAAGCCGACATGGCAATGATATGCGAGTCCCGATGGGCTTCGACGTTAAACCCCGTTCGCATGAGCCGGTAATGCAAATCCAGCGCCGTAATGCCGGACGAGCCGACTCCGTACACGTAGATTTTGTTAGCGGCCAGCATCTGGTCGACCGCGGTTCGGAGGCTGTCCGCGCTGAGCAGATCCAGCGTATTCTTCAGCATCATCTCGTGGTTCATCGTCACCTTTCGGGCGACGGTCATCAGGTCGTCCTCTTCGCCGATGACCGCGCTGCTCAGCGACGACGGACGATCCACCAGATCCTGCGCGATCGACAGCTTGAATTCATGATACCCGCGAAATCCGAGCTTGCGGCAAAACCGGATGACCGACGTCTCCCCTACGCCCGCCTGCTCGGCCAAGTCGGTCACGGTGGCCAGCACCGCTTCCTCCGGATTGGCGGTGACGGCCTCCGCCACCTTCTTCTCGGCTTTCGTCAGCGACGAATAGATGCTCGAAATCATGAGCAGCGTATTCGACTGACTCAGCTTGCTCCCTACTCTTGCCAATCGTTCTTCACCCGCTTTTTGTTCCTTTTTCGTAGTTCAAGCATAGTGGATATAGCAACTGTTGACAAGATCAAATCGGGAGATTTATTTTTCCGCCACCATGAATAGCGGAGAATTTCTCCACATTTCCTGTTCGCCTGCCCAGCTTCGAGTTCAGCCGCGCAAAAAAAGCGCACCCGCTGCGCCTGGTCGCAGACGCGTTCGGATGCGCTTCGCTGATTCTTACAGCACGATCTCGCGCCCGCGCTCGGCGGACTCGTAGATCGCGGACAAAATCTTGATCATGTCGACGCCGTGCTCCGGCGTAATGATCGGCTGCTCCCGGCCGAGCACGCATTCGACGAAATGCCGAATGTTGGCCGTGTGCTGAGGTACTTGCGCCGCCGTGAAGTGCGGCTGCTGGTTGATCAGCGCGCCTTCGCGCTCCGTGAACAGGCTCAGCTTGTCGTTGACGAGGCTGAAGCCGCCCTCGGTGCCTCTCCATTCGAGGAATTTCTTCTCCTCCTCGACGTTGGACGCCCAGCTGAACTCGATCTGCAGAGATGCGCCGTTATCGAAGCGAATGAAGCCCGCGGCCAAGTCCTCGACGTCGAACGTGCCTTCCGGAACTTGGCCGGATGCGTCCGGACGGTCCGCGAACTTGCGGTAGGTCGAGCCCGATACCGTCACCGGCTTCGGGTTGCCCGCCAGCCACATCGCCATGTCGATCATATGAACGCCGAGATCGATCAGCGGACCGCCGCCGGACAGCGCCTTCGTCGTAAACCAGCCGCCGCGTCCCGGGATGCCCCTGCGGCGAATCCAGCCGCAGCGGCCCATGTACAGCTCGCCCAGCTCGCCGTTGCCGATGATGCGCTTGACGAATTTCGCCTCCTCGCTGAAGCGGTTGTTGCGCATCGTCATGAGCAGCTTGCCGGACTCGCGGGCCGCGTCCGCCATCTTCTGCGCTTCCGCCGGGTTGATCGCGTCCGGCTTCTCGCAGAATACGTGCTTGCCCTTGCGCAAAGCGGCGATGGCAATCTCCGAGTGGTACAGGTTCGGCGTGCTGATGCCGATCACGTCGATCGACGGGTCCGCGATCAGCTCGCGATAGTCTTCGTATACTTTCGTGCCGGGAAAATCCTTCGCCGCCGCTTCAGCGGACGCCTTGAACGCGTCGCAGAACGCGACGATCTCCGCCTCGGGATGCGACAGCCACCCCGGCAGATGCGCGTGCTTGAAAATACCGCCGGTGCCGACGACTCCTACCTTTAACGTCATCTTTTATTTCCCCTTAATCGTTTCTAATGGCTGCGCGTTGCCGTACTTCGGATACTCGCGCTGAACCGGAGCGGCCCACTTCACCGCATTGGAGATCACTTTGCGGACTTGCGGGTTATAATAAGTCGGGTACGTCTCGTGGCCCGGGCGGAAGTAGAAGATTTTTCCCATGCCGCGCGTATAGCAGCAGCCGCTGCGGAACACTTCCCCGCCCTCGAACCAGCTCACCATGACGAGCTCGTCCGGCTGCGGAATGTCGAAATGCTCGCCGTACATCTCTTCCGCCGGAAGCTCGATGTACTCGCCGATGCCGTCGACGATCGGGTGCCCCGGATTCACGACCCAGATGCGCTCCTTCTCGTCCGCTTCGCGCCATTTCAGATCGCAGGACGTCCCCATCAATTTTTTGAAAATCTTCGAAAAGTGACCCGAGTGAAGCACGATTAGACCCATGCCCTGAAGCACGCGCTGATACACTCTCTCGACGATGTCGTCGCGCACTTCTCCGTGGGCCATGTGGCCCCACCAGATCAGAACGTCGGTGCCGCCGAGCACCTCTTCCGTCAAGCCGTGCTCCGGATCGTCCAGCGTGGCCACCGTTACTTTCCCCGAAATGTCCAAGCCTTCGGCGATCGCCGTATGCATGCCTTGCGGATAGACGGATGCGACCTTCTCGTTCGTTTTCTCGTGGCGGTGCTCGTTCCAAATCGTAACGTTGATTGATTGGCTCATGACCGGACTCTCCCTTAACGTTTTTTTCCTTCTTTATTGTACTGCGAAGGCCGACTGTCAATCGATTGCCTATTCGGGCAAATTACTACGGTATTCTGTCATCCTCTATATGATTGCGCTCAGCTATGCTAAAATATTCTTACGCGATCCTGTCGTAATCTGTCGTCAAGGAGCTACGGTATGTACCCTGAAATGCGCCACGAGCAAGTGGTTTATCAGAATCCTTTTCTGGCCATGCGCATCTGGCAGATTGATTCGGAGACGGTGACGACCGAGGAGCTGCTGAGAAAAGCGGAGCAGAATTGGAGACAAAAAAATTATAACGGCTGGCATTACCATGAAGAAGTGGAATTTCTGCTTATTCTCGAAGGAGAAATTACCGCCTACTGCCGGGAAGAGCAAATCGTGCTCGGAGAAGGGGACATTTCCTTGTTCGGCTCTTCGGAGCCCCATACGACGATGCAGACGAAGCCCGGACGGACGAAGCAGATCGTTTTCCAGATTGACCTGCGCAAGTATTGGGATCTCAGCACGCTGAGCAGCATGCAGCACTTCTCCGAGGTGATCCGTCCGCTCAGCTCTCTCAATTATATATACAAGGAAAACAAGGACGTCCGTGAACGGACTGGCGAGCTGATCGGCGAGATCTACCGGGAAATGAACGACGGGCGCCTCGGTTACGAGCTGGCCGTATCCTCGCGGATCAAGAATATTCTGCTCCTGCTTCTTCGCCACGATACGAGGCAGCAGCTTAATTATAACGACAATCGTCTGATCGGGAGACTTCAACCCGCGGTCGACTACGTGGAGAACAATCTGGACGGCAAGCTGTCGGTCGCCGAGATCAGCGGACGGCTCAACATGAGCTACACCCATTTTATTAAAACGTTCAAAAAAGCCGTCGGCATGTCGTTCACCGACTTCGTCGTGCTGAAGCGAGTCAAGAAGGCGGAGCAGCTTCTGCTCACGAGCGACGTCAGCATCGCCGAGGTGGCCGAGGCGGTCGGCATCTCGAACCTCGGCCACTTCTACGAGATGTTCCGGCGTCTGAACGGCTGTTCTCCCAAGCAGTTCCGCGACCGGCTGCGGGAGACGGTGCGCTAAGAGTAGGGTGCGCATATAGCGGCGACACTGAAAGATAAGGCTGAAAAGAAGATTGCCGATAGCGCGAGCCGGCTACCTGTCTTTCCGGGCTTTTTTGGTCATTAGGTCTATATATGTAATATTTTGATGGTATGTTATAATAAATCAACATGCATCTGATAGGATGTGAGATTTGCCTTGTTCACGAAAACCAAAATCTTTATAAGTTCGGTCGCTCAAGACCGACTTAAGTTTTTACGAGAAAATATATGGAGTTTACTTCGCGAACTTGGGCATGAACCCATGATGTTTGAAAAGAATTTCGGCGCTTGGGATTCCCACACTAATCCTGTCGCAAAGTGTATTGAGTGCGTTCGTCAATCAGATGCATTTTTGCTTTTCATTTCCGATAAAGCCGGCACTTTTTACGAGCAGTCTCAGCGAACGGTTACTCATATGGAACTCATCGAGGCTTGCAACCAACGCAAGACCATACTTGTTTTTGTGGACAACGAAGTGAAAACAGCCTACTTCTCTAAAGCCAAGGGCATTATAGAAGAGTACATAGAGACTTATAAAGCGGAAACTTTTTCGATTCCAAAGGCCTCAGAAATCGTTTCGGCGCTTCGTTCAGCGGAACTATCCTCTCATATCGAGCCTTATGTGTGGTTTTTCATTCATGATATTGCTGCAAGAGGCATTTATTTCGAGAGCTTGAACCTTGCGGTGGCTCCTGACTGGAAAATGTACTTCAGCGACTTGTTGCGAAGAGGGATCCAGTTAATGCCGTTCAAAGATGCAATTGAGACGAATGAGCGCCAATTGGAACAATACGATCAATTTTATGATTTGCTAACCAATACCCTGGCAAACGTAAATATTACTGGAATTCGCAGTCTTACAGCTTTTTTGGAATCCTTCCAACGTTCGATCAAAGGCGACATCGTGGAACACGACTACGGTTTTGTTAAGGAGACCGCAGGCTCTTTCAGCGATTGCTCCGCCGTCACCTTGTACCGATTTCAACACGATCGCATGGTGGTAGTGGGAAAGACTGGCGCTGTCACCGGGGATGATTATTATTTGCTGGACAATAAGGATTCCTTTGTTGCACTTACGTATAGTAACCCCGATGATCAAGTATTCTTTAAAGAATCCAACTGTACCTTTTATTATTGTCTTCGTCTCCCAGAACATGTAATGACATTTCATTTGCCATGTGGACAAGAATGGAACACAGACAAGTTCATGGCTTCCAAAGATAACGTTATACGTGTTATAATAAATAAAAATGCATTGGCCTTTGATTTTGCGCGAATGCTTGTAGGAGGGATGCAGCATGGCGACTAAGGTTTACGTATCCTTGAATGGAATCGTTAGAGAAGCAGTAGGTACTCAGCCAAAGGACGCGCTCTTGTTTGCACCTTCTAAGAAAAGCGCGGCGCAAGTTATATATGACCAACGAGCAACTCGACGGAAAAACAGTCAATTCATTAAAGAACGTCTCGACGAGGCGTTCAAAAGATAAATACGTCTTGAAAATGAGAACGCACCGCTTGCTTTTGGCAAGGAGTGCGTTTTTTCGTTTGAAATTCATCATGGGTGAAAAATGCTCAATCTACCGGATCGGCGCGCTTGCTTTCTTGCGATAGACGCGACAGATCGGGCCGTCAGATCCGAAACCGGTAACCCGCTCCCCAGATTGTCTCGATGTATTGCGGATCGGACGGGTCGTGTTCGACCTTCTCGCGCAGCTTGCGGATGTGCACCGTGACGGTGGCGATCTCTCCCATCGCATCCATTCCCCAAATCTGATCGAACAATTGCTCTTTGCTGAATACCCGGTTCGGATTCATCGCCAGATAGCTCAGCAAGTCGAATTCTTTCGTCGTAAACGCGACTTCCTGCTCGTTGACGAATACGCGGCGGGCCGATCTATCGATTCTCAATCCGCGAATGCGGATTTCGTCGTTGCGCGCTTCCCTCCGCCCGCTCAGCCGTTCGTAACGGGCCAAGTGCGCCTTCACGCGGGCCACGAGTTCTCCCGGACTAAAAGGTTTGATGATATAATCGTCCGCTCCGAGGCCCAGCCCCCGGATCTTGTCGATGTCCTCTTTTTTCGCCGACACCATCAGAATCGGAATGTCCTTCTCGGCGCGAATTCTGCGGCAAATTTCGAATCCGTCCACTTTGGGCAGCATCAGGTCGAGAATAATCAGTTCGTAATCGACGGCAAGCGCCCGCTGCAGTCCTCTGTCTCCGCTGTTCTCGATATCTACGGCAAAGCCGTTGATCTCCAAATAATCCCGCTCCAGTTCGGCAATGCTCCGTTCGTCTTCGATGATCAATATTCCGCTCACCCGGATATCCCCTCCTTCTGCGTCCGCCCCCAGAGGGGCAGCTCGATATGCACCCGCGTGCCCGCTCCGAGCTCGCTTTCCGCCCGGATTCGTCCCCCATGCTCCTCCACGATCTGCCAGGCGATCGCCAGACCGAGACCGCTGCCTCCCGTGGAAGAGTTGCGGGAAGGATCCGCCCGGTAGAACCGGTCGAAAATATGCGGCAGCGCGTCCTCCGGAATCCCCTGGCCGTTGTCGCTTATGCTGATCTCCGCCGTACCGGCTTGCGCCTCCACGTTTAACCCGATCCATCCGTCCGGTTTGTCCATGTACTTCATGGAGTTTTCCAATATGTTAATGAGCACCCGCTTCAGCTTCTCCCGATCCGCCTTGACGTACAGCGTCTGCTCGGGCAAGGCGTTCAGTTCCAGCTTGATGCCCCTTTTATCCAGATCGAAAACGAGCTCCTGAGCGCAATCCTGCAAATAAGCGCCGATATCCACCTTTTCGAAATCGAACGGCACTTTGCCCAGATCCAGTTTGGAGAACAGAAACAATTCGTCGATCATTCGGTCCATGTCGGCCGCTTTGCTGTAGATCGTCTTCACGTAACGGTCCAGCTTCTCGGGCGAGTCCGTTACCCCGTCCATAATGCCTTCTACGTATCCTTTAATCGCCGTCACCGGCGTCTTCAGATCATGCGAAATGTTCGAGATGAGTTCCTTGCGGTTTTCCTCGTACTGAAGCTGAAGCTCCACCGACTCCTTGAGCTTCTTGCGCATCTCTTCGAATGCCGCGCTCAGCTTGCCGATCTCGTCCTTGGAACGGGTCTTCACCTCGCAGTTCAGATTTCCGTCCTTGATTTCCTCGGTCGCTTTCTGCAGCGCCCTCAGCGGACGAATGATGCTGCGGGATACTGCATAAGTCAATATTCCGTTGGTAAAAGCGAGTATGGCGAGCACGAGGGCCGCGATCCATAAAAAATAATTTTTAAAATATTTCGGGAAAGTTCCCCCGTGAGAAACGACGAATACGGAGCCTTCTCTCTTGTCCGGCAGCAGAAAGTCTTCATGGCGGGTCGTCATATGCTTCCCTCTGAAATTGCCGTCATAGCCGTCTACCGTTCCGAACGCGGGCAGCTCTTCAAGATCCGCCGGGGAAAGCTCCGGGGCCGCATAGCGGATCTCGCCGTCGACGCGTACGATCAGACTCATATCCATTTCCCGGAGCCGCCGCTCGAAACCGTCGATCGTTGCCCGTGAGAGAAAGGCTTCGGGCTCGCGAATGCTCGTCAGCTTGATATCGGCGTAGACGCCCGCTTCCCGCTCGAAAATCGTTCGGATCGGGTTATCGCGCGTTTCGTCCAGCTTGAAAATAACCCCGACGGCGATCGCCGACAAAATGACCGGCACGACAAGCATTGCCAGATAGGACAGTACGAGCCTAACGCGAATGGACACGATCAGAGCTCCTTTTTATCGAAGAAATAAAAACCGGCTGTAAACAACAATATACAACACGCAGCCAGAAACATAAACACGCTCCATAGCTGTCCGGCCGGCAGCGGATTTCCCAGCCATAACGCATGCCAGTTCAAGTAAGCGGTCGGCGAATACGAATGGAGCTGCGGAAAGAAGAATGCGCCCGCCCTTAAAGCGACATACAGCAGAACGCTTACGGCAAGCGCTCCGATGCCGCTCGCGAAAAATTGGGCCAGGAACACCGCCGCTATGCTAAGGGCCATCAGCGGCAGGAAAGCCGCTCCATAAGCGATCAACCAGTCCAGCGTATCGCCAAGCCGGAAGCTTCCGCTCAGGAACATCGCCGCGATCGACGAGCCGACCAGCGCAGCGAACAAATGGGCCGCGATCGATACGCCCAGCGCCGCCTGCTTGGAAACAAACACCTTAAAGCGTGAGATCGGCCTTGTGAGCACATTCTTCATCGTCCTGTCGCCCTGTTCTCCGGAGAATTGATCGGCCGCTCCCATAAATACGAACAGCGGCAGGAAAATGCCCGTGAGCAGCCCGAGAACAGCGATCGGATATTCGCCGGAAGTCATGACGCCAAGGCCGAAGCCGCTCTGGAGATTTGCGAGAAGCACACCTGCTCCGATCGGAATCGCGAACGTCATCAGCAGGAAAAACCAGTTCTTCTTCTTCAAAGCGATCTTCAGCGCTTCGTTGCGCACGTTCGCGTATAAGCTATGCATGCGTCATCGCCCTCCTGTCTTGTTCTACTTCGTGCAGATACAACTCTTCCAGGGAGGAGAACCGTCCTTCGAGCAGCTCGCGGCAGCCCCCTTCGCGAATCAGCCTGCCGTCGTGGACGATTCCGATCCGATTGCACATCAGTTCCATCTCGCGAATGAGGTGGCTGGAAATCAGGAATGTCGTCCGTTCCTCCCGCGCCAGCAGCTTGACGATCTCTCGAATCTGAACCGTCCCTTCGATATCCAGTCCGTTCGTCGGCTCGTCGAGAATAAGCAGCTCCGGCTTCGATACGATCGCCGAGGCAAGTCCCAGCCGCTGCTTCATGCCCAGCGAATACTTGCCCGCCCGCTCGTGCTGAACCTCCCGTAATCCGACAAGCTCCAGCACTTCGTCCACTCGTTTGGCCGGAAGCTCCGGATAGATTCTCGCGGCAAGCTCCAGGTTTTTTCTCCCGCTCATGTATTCGTAAGCTTCTGCCGTCTCGATCAGCACGCCGACTTTGCCCATCGCCTGCTCGTAACGAGTCGCCACGTCGTGTCCGAACAGCTTAACCTTCCCTTTGTCCGCCCGACTCAACCCGACCATGATCTTCATCAGCGTCGTCTTTCCCGCGCCATTGGGCCCGAAGAGGCCGTACACGTCTCCCCGGCGAACGTTCAGCGTTACGTCCCGAATCCCTCTCCGATTGCGATACAATTTCGTAACCGCCTCGACCTCTACGATCTGATCCATTCTGTCAGCCTCCTAATTAGGCATGCGAGAGGGGAGCTCGCATCCGAACACAGTTAGGCGCTCCCCTCTGCCTGCGATTCCGTTACTTCCAGCTCCTACAGTCGCTCAGCGCCAGTGCTTGGGGCCCGCTTCCCGGGCAACATCCACCGTGACGGTCTGTTTGCCCGTCAGATCCACCGTATCGGGCGTCGTTGCGTTGATATCCGACAGCCCCACTTCCAGCTTCACGACCGCGTCATGCTTGACGCCGTCGGCATCCTTGCCGCTGATCCGAATCTCTGCCGTCTGTTCCGCGAGAAGATCGTCAGCGTCTACGTCCGCAGTCAGGATAACGGCCTCGATCTTGATCTCCTCCGTCAGCTTCGGCAGACCGTCCTTCAGGCTCGACAGGTCGATGCCCAGCGGATTGTCCGCGTTCGCCCGGGGCGATGCGCCGTGATCGCGTCCGCTCTCCCGAATGAGCAACGAGCCGATCGCATTGGCGAGAGCGGGGATTCGGCCGCCTTCCAGTTTTAGCGCGATTTCTTTCATATCCCCATCCTTGCTAAGCGTCACGTCGTTTTTCAGGTTGCCGACCAACGTATCGATCACTTTCTCCACTTCACGGGAGAAGCCGGGATCGTGGAACTTGGCTTCGTCTTCATGCTTCTTGAAACGGTTGCGGAACTCGTTGTCCGTTTCCAGAATCCGATAGACGTCCGATTCGCCCGATTTGAGAATTTGCCGGTCGTCTTGACGGTAGAATTGCAGATTTTGCGTCTCGCCGTTAGGCAGGCGGATTTCGACGTTGCCCGAGGAGCCGTCCCCGGCTGTCTTCACCGTGGAAGCCGCTTGGATAACCGGCTTGCCGTTATCCTCTACGGACACTTTCACCGTATGGGTGACATTGTCTATGGATGCCGTATTCTTGATGGCCGTTTTGTACGCTTCGTAACCGGGAGCGCTCCCGACTCCCGCATATACAGAAGACATCAGAAGCACGCTGCCCGCCACCACCCCCGCTCCGATCATTGCCAACTTCTTGTTCATTTCTTATTCCTCCTTAGGTTCGAATGCATGGATTCCTTTCGGCTTCCATGAACTCATCTTAACCGCGGGATCTAAACTGCCCGTAAATCGGTTCTAAAGCGCCGCTAAAAAAAGGTTAAATTTTTCTAAACTGCGGGTAAGCAGGCAAGTCGGTTCGGAGAGGTAGGCAAGTCGGCGAAAAAGCGGAACGTCGGGGCGCTGCTCGGCGAGGAGGGGGGGGGGATCGATGTTGTCAGGTTAGCCGTTGTCGTATGCGATCGACGGCATACGGTCGACGGCATACGGTCCATGGTATGCGACCGATCGTATGCGACCGAAGACGCGCAACCGGCCGGCAACGTCTAACGGTTGCAGTGGCGCTTAATCGATCGTTTTCCCGAAAAAGGAAAAGCTAACGGTTGCCACCGCGCTTATTTTGGGGTTATCGAGCGAAACGCGCGTTTTCGGCTGAAATAGCCGCTGCCGCAACCGTTACAACCTCCGTACTGCGAAAATGGCACAATTAGCGGCGCTGGCAACCGTTACGTAAGTGGGCTGGCGGGGGCTCGCGGGGTTGACGTGTGTTGGCGTGGATTGGCACGAGTTGGCCTTGTTCGCGATGACCGTCGGGGCTCCGCCGACAACTGGGACGATTCCTGCAAGGCCGCTTGTTGACCGTTTGCTTAACCTGACAACATCCCTCGTATTTAAGGGTTTGGGGGGGGGATCGGAGATTAATATGCGGCGAACCTCAAAAAGAGGCCGAACCCCGAATCGGTAAAGAGGTTCCGATAGCGATCTTCGGAACCTCGAACCAGGGGACAGCCTCTCGAATGGGAGCTATTCAGTTCAAGCGCTCCAGCTTCGTTTCTTTAATCTCGCCCGAGAAGCCTTCGGGCAGCGCGATCCGGACGGTCACGTCCGCCGGATACGAGACGGAAAGCTCTATCCTCTTCGCCGCTTCGTCCGCCGTCCAGCTGACGTCGATCCGGCCGCCGGCCGGATGCGGCACGCTGCCGCGCGCCCACGAGAGCCCGCATGGCGCCGGGGCGATCTCCACCTCCCGCCAGCCCGGAGCCAGGCTGCGCACGCCCAGCGTCTCACGGCCGAGGAAATAAGCGGGAGCCGCCGACCACGCGTGGCAGTGGCTGCGCGTCAGCTCGTCCGGATTGGCGCGATTCTCCAGGAAATTCGGATACTGCTCCCAGCAGGTCGTCGCGCCGTGACGAATCATATTCCCGTAATTGCGGCGGATGTCGTCCAGAATGACGCCGGCTCCGCCGACCTTGGCTAGCGCCTCGTAGTAGAAGAAGGACATGAACGGGCTGCCGATCTGTACGAAATGAGGCGGAGCGGAGAACAGATACGCATCCACGACCCGCTTGCGTTCCCCCTGAGCGACGCCTGTCAGCGAAGCGACGACCTGCGTCTGCATGCTGCGAACGTCCGAGCGGCGGCCGTCCGCGTGGATGCAGTCGATGTAGGCCTGCTCCTCCTCGCACCAGAGATGCTCGTTGATCGCGGCGGCCAGCCGGTCCGAAGCGTCCGCGAATTGAACCGCGCCTTCGGCGTCCCCCGCCAGCTCAGCCATCTCGGAGGCGACACGCAGCGTTCGGGCCAGGAACAGGTTCTGATGCGTCACGACGCCTTCGTTCGGCTGGTCGATCGGCGACCAATCGAGCAGGTTCCAGCCCTTCACGTTAAAAAGGCCGTTATCGTCGATTTTCTGCAAGTAGTGTTCCAGCGTAAACCGGATGTGGGCGTACATCTCGCCGGCGAACGCCCGGTCCTCCGTCTGGTCGTAATACTCCTTGCAGGCGATCGCCCAGAAGAACGTCCAGTTCGGGATGACGCTGCTCCAGCCGCTCGGCACCTGGTCGACGTACAGCGGGGACTGATCCTTCGAGCCGGGCACGAGACGAAGGCAGCGCTTCAGAATGTCCTGAACGCCGTACAGATAGTTGCTGACGAGCGCTTCGTTGCGGCTGTCGCCGACCCAGAACGTCTGCTCGTAAGCCGGGCAGTCGACGAACGTGTCCTCCATGCACAGCTTCGTCGTGTGCCGGCTGATCTCCCAGATGTCGTTCAGCAGAGGGTCCGAGCATTCGAAGCGGCCGACCTCGGCGACCGGATAGTTGCTCTGCGAGAACGTAACCCCGTAGATCTTCACCGGCGCCGCGGCGCCGCGCACGTTCAGCGCCAAATACCGCAGACCCCGGCGAACCGGCGTCGCGTACGCCTGACGGCCCGACTTGGCGACGTACCGGATCGTATTGTCGAGCCCGTACGTCTGCTGGCGATAGTCGCCTGACATGTACTCGAAGCCGTACCAATCCAGCACCGTCCCCGCCTCCGCCTCGATCTCGAACGACAGGTAGCCGGAATACTCCTTGCCCATATCGAACAGCACCTCGGTGTCGAAGCCGTCGAACACGGGCACGACGCCCGCTTCCCCGTTCGGGATAACCGCGATCTGAAGCTGCGCCGGAACGGCCAGCTTCGCGTTCTCCTTCCGCCAGACGCACAGACCGAAGACGTCTGCTTCGGAGACGTATTTCAGCGGAATCGGCTTCGATGCGTCGGCATGGCGACCCAAGTCCTCCGCCCCCTTTACGTCGCCAAGCACGGACTTGTACGCCTGGTCCTCCCAGTTCACCTCGCGCGAGGGCTTATGGTCGTAGATGACCGACGTGTCGAACGGGCCGATCGCCAGGAACGGCGATTCCGCCTCTCCCGCTCCGGGATAAGCGAAGCTCAGCTCGATCGGATCGTCGGCGTACACGCCGATGTTCAGCTTGCCGTGGTGCACCCTCGCCGTGGAGATGTCGATCAACAGCAGATTGTCCCCTTCGCGCAGCTCGACGTCTACGTATCTCTCCGGCACGACGCCGTAGAAGCGCTCTGACCCGACAATCTCTCCGTTCCAGGAAAAGCGCTTCAGACACTCCCCCCAAGCAAGGAATCCAAGCGTTGCCCGGCCCGCCCGGCTTGCCCGGATCGTCGTCGCCACGTAGCCGGTAAACTGCACGATATCCGCATGCTCCTCGCTGCCCGGCGACATGACGGCGCGAACGTCGACGACGGTCGTCAGTTTGAAGGAACGGATTCGGGCCAGCGACTCGATGCGGACCGGATAGACGGTCTCCTCCGTCAGCAGCGGAATGTCGCGAGGCTTCATCGACGTCCAGGGCGCCATGCCGACGGCGCCCAGCTCTGCCGCCCCCGTCCAATCCGAGTCGTCGTACCCGGGGTTCATCCAGTCTCCGTCCCAGTCCCGCGCGTCCACGTATTCGGCGAACGCCTGCTGGCACGACATGCGCGGCGATCTCGGGCGCTGCCCGCGATGGATCGACGTCCGCCAGGAGGCGTCGGTCTTCGCCCCAACCTCGCCCGTGCCGTAGTCGAGCTGGGCCAGCAGCCCGCCGCGGCCTCGCAAATAGTAAAACGTAGACACGCCGAAGTGCAGCACGAGCGCGGCGATCGTGTTAGGCTGCCCCGGCCGGAGCAGATGTCCCACTTCATAGGTGTCGAACGACTGCTCGAACGGCCACGACCTCACCGGCCCCCTTCCGACCTGCGTGCCGTTCACGTACAGCACGTAGCGCGAATCGGCCGAAATGCGCAGAGACGCCGATTCCGCCCCTTCCTTCGGAACGTCGAACGTCCTGCGAAAGCACCTCCATGCGTTACGGGGGCTCGCTTCCCCGTCTCCCCATATCCACAAAGCTTGCCAGCTCATGCTCCCACACCCTTCACTGATTGTCGTCCTCTTCATTGTAAAAAATCGGGCGCGCAGAGTTATGGGTTGATCACGACTTCAAACGGAGATATGATGACTTCATGAAGCAAAAAAACGAGAACGGGGATAACGATGAGAAAATCGGGAGTCTGGCTGGAAAAGGGAGAATTGTTTTTCCATAACGGTCTGAATATTTACGTCAACCGGGTCAGCGAACGGTTCGACCTGCCGGAGCACGAGCACGACTTTATCGAAATTTGCTACGTTTGGTCGGGCAGCGGCTTTCATTACATCGGCGAAGAGACGATCCGCGTCTCCCAGGGGGACTTGTTTTTCCTGCCGGTCGGCGTCTCTCATATTTTCCGTCCGTCGTCCCCGAACGCCAAGGAGCCGCTTCTGATCGTCAACTGCATCTTCGAAGAGAAGCTGTTTCGCTTCTTGACGTCGATTCTGCCTGCGGAATACGGCTTGTACCGCTTCCGCCGGCTCGCGGCCGAGCCCGGCGGATGGCTGCGGATGCGGGAGAAGGCCGGCGAATTCGGAAGGCTGTTCGATTCCCTGCACGCCGAATTCGAGCGCAAGCGAACCGGCTTCGAGACGATGCTTGTCGGCTTGCTGCTGCAGCTGCTGATCGGCATGGAGCGCGCTCTGGAGCCGGAGCCCCCCTCGGTCGGCGTCGTCCCCGCCCGGATCGACCGGGCGCTGCAGTACATTCGCGAGCGTCTTTCGGACAGGCTTACTCTGGCTCAGGTCGCCAGGCACGCCGGCATCGGCGGGAGACAGCTGCAGCGCGATCTGCTGGCCCGAACGGGGCTCGGCTTCAGCGCGCTCCTGCAAAAGGAAAGAATCGACCGCAGCCGCGAGCTGCTCGCCGATCCTGCCTTCTCTTCTCTAACGGTCGCCGACATCGCCGCGCGATCCGGCATTCCCGACCTCAAGCGGTTCCACCGCCTGTTCAAGCAGTCGACAGGCGTCACTCCGGGCCAGTACCGGGAGCGGGCGCGCTGAACGCGGTTCCCTTGGGACCGGCCCCGGAGCCTCTCAGCTGCTTGCGCCACTCCGCCGGGCTGCTTCCGTAACGCGACTTGAACAGCCGGGTAAAATGATGAACGCTGTTGAAGCCCGTCTCCTGCAAGATGTCCGAGATGGCCATATCGCTGCCCGACAAATAGCTTGCGGCCGCCTTCAGACGAAGATCGCGGAGGTACTCGAACGGCGTCTTCCCCATATGCTTCTTGAACAGCCTGACAAGATACGAGGGATCCAGCGCCACAAGCTCCGCCAGCGCTTCCAGCGTGACCTCCTCCTTATACCGCCAATCGAGATAATCGACCACCAGGTCCACCGCGTCGCGCGCCCTCACCTTCGGCTTGCGGGAGCTCGCTGCAGCGGAGTTCGCGGAAAGTCCCAGCATATGCGCGATGAGCCGATAGGTTTTGCGGATTTCGAGCAGGCACACCTCCTGCAAATCCGCATCCTGGCCGGACGCCCCCGTCGCATGCAGATGATACGCCAAGTCGAGAGCCTGCAGAATGGAAGAGGCGAGCGCCGTCTTCGCGTACGTCCCTTTGTGCGCCTGCATGAAATTCCATTCGTCGACCTGGCGTTCGGTAAATCGGAAATCCTCCGGCTCGTACAGCTCCAGGAAACGAAATTTCGATTCGGCATGCAAGCTTTCCAGCTGATGAGGAGTCGATTCGGGGAGCATGAACACGGCCGGCGCTTCGGCTTCGCATTCATTCCCCCTCCACTTGAAGCGAACCCTTCCCTCGGTAATGTGCAGAAGCTCGTGGCAGGACGGATGCATGCCGCCGCCCGGCTTCTCCGCTCCCCGCAGCAGCGTGCCCGCTCCGCACCATCTGATCTTCATCCCGCGTCGCTCCCTAATGTCAATTATGATCAAATCAAAAATCTGTTTTCTGCACCGTAACCCTTGAAAATAAATATTAGACTACCGGAAACTAAGACTACTGCGTGCAAAGACGGTTGCTCCTTCCTATTGTACACTTAATCCGAAAGATGATCCTACCACAATCGGAAGGCGGGCGAGCGTCCTATGAAAGCACTGCAAATTACCGGCGAAAACGAGTTTGAGATTGTCGAGGTTCCGCAGGAACGGCCGCAGGACGATCAGGTGACGGTGCGCATCGAGATCGTCTCCACCTGTCCGCGATGGGATATGAGCATGATGGACGGCAAGGACATGTTCGACGCTTCCAAGCGGCCGGACTACCCGCTTCCCCCCGGCTTCCCGGGGCACGAAATGGCCGGCACCGTAGTCGCCGTCGGCTCCAAAATCGCATCGCTGAAGGTCGGCGATCGCGTCGCCGCCCTGGAGCATCTGATCGGCAGCGGCGCTTACGCCGAATATCTGAACTACCGCGAGCATGAGCTGATCAAGCTCCCCGACAACGTCGGATGGAAGCAAGCCGTCTCGTTCGAGCTGCTGAAATGCGTCTTGATCGGGCTGCTTCAGTTCGGAGATCTGAGCGGCAAATCCATGCTCGTCTCGGGCTTGGGGCCGGCCGGCATTCTCGCGATGCAGGCTGCCCGTCTTATGGGCGCATCGCGGGTCGTCGCCGTCGATATTACGCAAGAGCGAATCGACTTCGTGAACGGCTTGGGTATCGGCGTCGCCAAGCACTCGGACGAGCTCGGCGACGAACGCTTCGAGCTCGGCTACGACTGCGTAGGAGCGGCGGCTTCCGTGCAAAACGTGCTGGAGCGCGTCGATTCGCATCTGGTCGTCTTCGGCGTGCTGAAGGGCGAGGTCCGCTACGGCGGCCATCTGTGGTTCAAGGGAATTACGCTGGAATCGTACAAATACCGCAGCTTCGAAGCAGCCGATCAGGCGCTGCTGCTCGATCTCGTCGCGAACAAGGGCTTGAATACGGAATGCCTGCAAACGCACCATGTTCCTTTTTACCGCTATCAAGAAACGATAGAGCTGTTGAAAAGACAAGTGGCGATCAAGGTATACGCCTATCCGCCGACCGATTTCGAAGCCGCTTCGGAGGTAAAGTAGCATGCGAGGAGAAGCCGTCGTATTTACGGATGTCCGGCAGGTGCGGTTCATGGAAGTCGAGCTGCCGGAGCCGGGTCCGGAGGACGTCGTCGTCGATCTCGAGTACTCCTGGATCAGCAACGGTACGGAATCGTCCTTCTTGTACGGGGAACGGGTATCGGGGGAGCAGGCTACCCGCCCGGATGACGTTCTGCCTTTCCCCCAGGTGGCCGGTTACCAGAAGGTCGGCATCGTAAGGAGCGTAGGAGAGAAGGTCGAGGGTCTGGCGATCGGAGACCGGGTATTCGCCTCCGTCAGCAAGGTAAATGGCATGAAATTCGACACGGGGGGCCACATTAATCCGTCCGTCACCTCTGCAAGTCAGGTGTGGAAGCTTCCCGAGGGGGCCGATCCGATCGCCTACAGCGGAATGGTGCTGACGCAGGTCGGGTACAACTGCGGTATTCGTCCGGCCGTTCAGCCGGGAGACGTCGCCGTCGTCATCGGCGACGGCCTGGTCGGCCAATGGGCGGCTCAGACGCTGACCCATAGAGGAGCGGAAGTCACCGTTTTAGGCCGGCACGACGACAGATTGGCCCTGCTCCCCGCCCCGATCCGCTCCTATAATCTTAAGCGGCAAGCCCTATCCGGTTGGATCGGCGACCGGAAGGATATCGCCGTTGTCGTTGACACCGTCGGCGCAATGGGGACGTTCCGGGAACTGAAGCCGGCGATGAGGCTGAACAGCCATCTCGTCTCCGCCGGTTTCCTCGGCACAGAGGGGATAGTGGACATTCAAGAACTCCGTCCGCAAGAGATTACCTTGCACAGCCCGTCCGGCTGGACGAAGGAGCGGATGGACGCCGCGCTGATCGGCATCCGGGACGGGTGGCTGCAGACGGCTTCGCTGATCACGCACCGTTTTCCGGCCGCGTCAGCGGAAGAAGCATGGCGTTTGATCATGGAAAAGCACGAGCCGTTCCTGGGCATCGTGCTGGAATGGAGCAAATAACAGAAGAGACCGCCCGCGTTTTGTTAGCGCAGGGCGATCTCTTTGCTTGGGGGCGGAGCGCGCCGTTACGGCTTGACGTCGACGACGATCTCGCCCACGGCCGTATAAGCGTCGATGCGATTGCCGTTCGATCCGATCTTGCCGACTTTCTTGTTCGCCGATTGCTCGCTGTACTCGACTTGCTCCAGGTTCAATTTCACTTCCCCGACTTCGCTGCCGAGTTGAAAGCTGCCGTCCTTCGGCGCTTCGTCCAAATGAATCGCGATCCTTCCGGCATCCGTTCTCGCTTTCACATCGTCGTTCAGGCCGATGCCTTCCACGACGATCTCGCCTGCGTTCGCTTCCAGGTTCAGTTGCCCGGTCACGCCGTTAAGCCGGATGTCGCCCGCATCGATGCGGATATCCGTCCTCTCCGTCTTCACCCCGGCCGCTTCCACAATCCCGAAGGCGTTGCGGATCGTCACGCTGCTATATACTTTGTCCGGAAGAGCGATCCGAAGCTTTCTTTCGCCTCTCTGATCTTTAAGGATGCCCGACTTCGCCTTCTCCTTCACCACAACCTTAAGCACTCCCGACTCGACCTTGGCCTCGAAAGAGAATCGGCTTTCCAGGGTATTGTCCGCCAGCAGCTCAACCTCGGCCTTGTCCCCCGAACCCGGCGTCACCTGAATTTCCATCGCTTCCGTCTGCACTTCCATCTTGTCGAACTCGCCCGCGGCGAAGGATCGTTTGTCCAAGGATGCCAGCTTGCCCGATCCGGAGCCTTCGCCGATAACGGAATCCCGGACTTCTCCCGTCAAGGAATTCGCCAAGTCTCCGCAAGCTGTCAATGCCGTCGCCAATACGATAACCGCGAACAGCTTCGCGCTGTTTCTGCCTTTTTTCATTTCCGGCCTCCCGTTATTTCCGCTTTCGTCTTCTTCTATTATAGAGAGGCCGGCTTCGCGTTCCGACGGTCCCGCGGCCGGAATCCGACTGGACCTGAGTCGGGCAGGCCGATCGGCCGCGAAGTCCGAGGCCTTCCGACCGAATATAAAAAAAACACCGGCGCCGAGGCCGGTTCCGAAGCGCCTGCGACGCCTTAAGAAACGAACGCCCGGAGCGTCGGGAGATGTTTCCCGGCGTCCGGGCTAGCGGCGCATGATCGGCGTTCGCCCGTCCAACAGACGGACCTTATTTTACGGCTTGGACACCGCTACAAGAAGCTCGTTGGCTCCGGAGACGACCGTCACCTCAGACGGCAGCTCCAAATCTCTTACGAAACGCGTATCGCCGATCTCCATCGCGCTGATGTCCAGCTCGACCGAGGGCGGCAGGTTTTTCGGCAGAGCTTCCACTTCCACGTAAGGGTCCTGGATTTGCACGATGCCTCCCGACTTCGCTCCGACCGGAGTCCCTTTGAGCTTTACCGGGAGCTTCGTACGCACGATCTCGTCCGTCTGGACAAGCTGAAAATCGACATGAACAAGCGATCGGGTGACCGGATCGCGCTGAAGATCCTCCAACAGCACCGTCAGCGATTTCCCGCCCTCCATCTGCAGCTCGATAAAACCGGACGCTCCTTGCTTCAGCCATTTCTCGAATTGATTGGTGGAAATATGAATCGTTTCGTTGTCCGCATTTTTGCCGAATACGACTCCCGGCAAACGTCCCTCCCGACGTAAATTCCGCAGTCCGGAAGAATTCAATCGCGGACGTCTTTCCGCATGAATGCATGCAGCCATGCTCTACCTCTCCTTTACACGAGTGATCTTAGCGCTTTAACGGCAGCCGTCGGATCTCCCCTGAGCGGGGACAAATAGAGAAACATAGCATCACGACCTCCATGTCCTTTCGGAAGATTAGAAAGACATTAAATGTAAAAACCCGTAAATATAGACGAAGGCACCCCACTCCGGTAAGAGTGGAATGCCTGGGGGTTTCTTTTACCCTATCATAGTTTGGCGGCGTTGTCGACCGGCAGGCTTCGCCTTCCCCTGGAAAGCTTCGTTCTGCCGGCGGGAGCCGCGTCTCCTTCTACACCTCGGACCATTCGAGCAGCGCTTGGCGAACGAGCTCCCAGGCGTCCGCTTCGAGCCTGATGCCGGAGGCCCGGCAGTTCTCCTCGACTTGCTCGGGCCGGCTTGCGCCGACGATCGCGCTGGAGACGTTGTCCTGCCGGAGCACCCAGGCCAGAGCCAGCTGCGACAAGGCGACGCCGAACGAATCCGCCAGCGCTTGCAGCCTTCTCGCTTTCTCTACGTAGCTTTCCTTCAGCCAATGCCGAACGGCCTGGCTGCCTTCCTCATCGCTTGCGCGGCACTGCAGCCCGGCAGGATCGACCGTATTGTACTTCCCTGTCAGCACGCCCTGGGCGAGGGGGGAGTAGACGACCTGGCCGATGCCGTTCCTCCGGCAAGCCGGGATGATCTCCTTCTCGATCTCGTCCGCGAACAGGTTGTACAGAGGCTGATTGGCCACGATCGGGTGCCAGCCGTTTCTAGTGGTCACCTCGATCGCTTCGTTAAGCCGCTGAATGTTCATGTTGCTGACGCCGATATAGAGAACCTTGCCCTGCTGAACCAGGTCGTTCATCGCGCGCATCGTTTCTTCGAGCGACGTGTCGTCGTCCGGATAATGGCAGTAATACACGTCGATATAGTCCGTGCCGAGTCTTCTCAGCGAAGCCTCGCATTGTTCCATAATATGCTTGCGGGAAAGACCTTCCTGGTTGGGGCGGTCCCCCATCGGGCCCCTGACTTTCGTCGCCAGTACGCAGGTCGATCTCGGATATTTCGCAAGGGCCCTCCCGACGACCTTCTCGGCTTCCCCCGCCCGGTAGACGTTCGCCGTATCGAAAAAATTAATGCCCAACTCATAAGCTTTGTCCAGGGTCGCCTCGGCTTGACGATCGTGGACGTAACCGCCGTACGTCAGCCAGCTCCCGAGACTGATCTCGCTGACTTTAAGCCCGGACGCTCCCAATCTTCTATACTTCAACATCATCCCTCCTAATAAGGTGCACTTTCCAATCTTATGAAGGAGGGAACGAATTATGATCGCAGCATCCTCGGAGGGATGTCTCGCGCCGCTTACGCTTCCTCCGCCGCAAAACGGTTCGTAAGCGAGCCGAGCCTCTCGATCTCGATCGTAACGACGTCGCCGGGCTTCAGATACACCCGCTTCTCCTTCGGATAACCGAGAACGACCCCTTCCGGAGTGCCTGTCAGAATGATATCGCCCGGCTCCAGCGTCAGGTGTCGAGAGATGTAGCTGACGATCTCGTCGCAGCGGAAAATCATGTCCGACGTGTTGGAGTTTTGGCGCTGTTCGCCGTTCACGAAGGTCCGGATCGCCAGAGCGTTCGGGTCGCCCGCTTCGTCGGCCGTGACGACATACGGTCCGAGCGGGCAGAAGCCGTCTCCGATCTTGCCGAGCATCCACTGCGTCGTGCGCAGCTGCAGATCGCGGGCGGACAGGTCGTTCGCGCAGGCGTACCCGAATACATGGTCAAGCGCCTGCTCGCGCGGAACGGACTTCGCTTTCCGGCCCATGACGATGGCGAGCTCGGCTTCGTAATCGAGCCTGTCCGTCGTCTGCGGAATGACGATCTCCTGGCCATGGGCGGCAAGCGAGTTGTGGAACTTGTTGAACAGAATCGGATATTCGGGAATGGATGCTTTCGTTTCCTCCGCATGCTTGCGATAGTTCAAGCCGACGCAGACGATCTTCCTCGGCTCGGTCACGCACGGTCCGAATTCGAGCTCGTCTTCCCGCAGCCATGCGGAGCTGTCCGCCGGCGCGGCCGCTGCCAGATCGGCAAGCGCGGCAATCGCTGAAGCTCCCTGCGCGATCGCCTCCATAACGGAAGACGGAGCCTCCCGTCCCGCCGCAGCTGCGGCCGTCGCTACGTCCAGTACGCCGCGTTCGGTCTTCACGCCGATAGCCGGCGTTCCTTGCCGGATAAAGGTGAGCAGTTTCATGGTCGATAAACCCTCCCGTTAATGGTTTGGAAAAGCCGGAACACCGGTCATACCCGGTTACGCCGTTTTCACTCTCTTGTTATTGCTCATCCCCACTTCCTCCTCGTACGAAAACACCCCGCAAAGCAACACGAATCGTGTCTCTCTTTGCGGGGTGCCGCCCCGTTATTTTCCCTTATTATGGTTGAAGCCGAACCGATTTGTCAATCAATCGACCGCAAAACATCCGAAGCAGCCGTCGACGATGATTGGGTTCAACCTGCAGCTTACCAAACCGCGATCGAACCGTCGGTTCGAGGCTCCGTCGCTCCGATCAGCACTCCGTTCGGCCGGCGCCATATGATTTGCCCTTTGCCGAAAATCCGGCGATCGGCGGTCCACTTGATATCGTGACCTTTTCTCGATAACGCCATTGCGATCGAATCGGGAAAGGACGGCTCTACGTAGACCGTCTTCCCTCCCGTCCAATGCCATCTCGGCGCATCCAGCGCTGCCTGGGGATTCAATCCGCGATCGATCATATTCATAAGCACCTGTATATGACCTTGAGGCTGCATGTAGCCGCCCATTACGCCAAAGCTCCCGACTGGCTCTCCGTTTTGCGTCAAAAATCCCGGAATGATGGTGTGATAGGAGCGTTTGCCGGGAGCCAGAGCATTGGCGCTGAGCGGATCGAAGGAGAAGCTTGCGCCGCGGTTCTGCAGGCTTATCCCCGTTCCGGGCACTACGATTCCCGAGCCGAATCCGTTAGCGTTGCTTTGAATGAAGGAAACCATGTTTCCCTCGCCGTCCGCAGCGGCAAGATAGACCGTGCCGCTCTGCGGCAGCTTGCCGGGTTCCGGGGCGGTCGCGCGCTGACCGATCCGCTTTCTCCGCTCCGCAGCGTACCGTTCGTCCAGCAACTGCTCGATACGAATTCTCATATATCGCGGATCGGCGATATAATGCCGCCCATCCGCAAAGGCCAGCTTAAGCGCCTCTATCTGCATGTGGCAGAATTCCGCCTCTCCTCGCCCGTACACCTCCATCTCCTTCAGCATGTTCAGGGCCAGCAACGCGACAAGCCCCTGTCCGCTCGGCGGAATTTCCCATACCTCAAATCCTTTATAGGAGATGCCGATCGGCTCGACCCACTCGGGACGATAGCCGGCGAAGTCCTCCGGAGCGAAATAACCGCCCGTCCGCCGCGAGTACGCCACGATTTCCTCCATGATTGGACCCTCGTAAAAAGATTTGCCGTTCGTTTCGGCAATTGCCGTCAGCGTTCGGGCATGATCCGGCGAAGACCAGACCTCTCCGATATCGGGCGCTCTGCCGTCCAGGGTGAACGTCTTAAACCACGGCTCAAACGCTTCTCCCGTCAAAGTATCGTGAAAGATGTCCGTTTTGAGCTTCCATCGGGTCCACAGATCGGGCTGGATCGGGAATCCGCGTTCCGCTATTTCGATAGCCGGCTGCAGCAACACTCGGAACGGAAGCCTGCCGAACCGCTCGGACAAAGCCGACCATCCCCCCGGAGCTCCCGGAACAGTCACAGAAGGCCAGCCCGTCTCGGGAATACGATCGTAGCCTTGGCGCTTTAACCGATCAATGGATAAGGCCAGCGGAGCCGGTCCGCTGGCGTTTAACCCGTGCAATTTCCCCTTCGTCCACAACAGCGCGAAGCAGTCGCCGCCGATTCCGTTGGATGCGGGTTCCACCACCGTTAAACAGGCGGCGGCTGCGATGGCCGCATCGATCGCGTTGCCCCCCTGCTTGAGCATATCGATCCCGGTCTGAGCAGCGAGCGGCTGCGATGCGGCCACCATCCCCCTCGAGGCATAGACCACATGTCTTTTCGACGGATACGGGTAATCCAATGCATCATGTCGCCATTCATCAACCTTCAATTGAATCTCCCCTCGCTATCATCGCGCTTTCGCTTCGAAGATGATCCCCTGCGCTGCTAGAAGCCATTATCCCTTTAGTCCGCTGGTGCTGATTCCCTCTACGATATATTTCTGAAAGAAGAAGAACACCAGCATGACAGGAATCAGACTGACGACCATCATGGCAAACATCGCTCCCCAGTTCGATACCGCCTCCGGGTCGGCAAACATCTTCAGGGCGAGCGATACCGTATATTTCGACGGGCTGCTTAGATAAATCAGCGGCCCCATGAAGTCGTCCCACCTCCAATAAAAAGAAAAAATCGCCGAGGTCATCATGGCGGGCACCACAAGCGGAGCAATGATCCGGTAGAACACCCTAAACCTGTTGCAGCCGTCAATCGTCGCCGCTTCATCCAATTCATACGGTATCGTTCGAATAAATTGCATGATCAGGAAGATAAAGAAGGGCGTGCCGAAAAAGGTGGGAAAGATCAAAGGCCAGTACGTATTGATCCAATCCAACTCGTTGAACATAATATACTGCGGCACCATAGTAATCTCGCCCGGCAGCATCAGCGTCAGCAGCATACAAATAAACCAGAGCTTCTTGCCTCTGAATCGTAACCTGGCAAATCCGTAAGCGACGACCGTCGACGAGATCACGCTCCCTACGGTAGCCAATATCACGACAAACAGCGTATTGGCATAGAACGTCGTGAACGTTATGCCGCCGAAGCCCTTCCATCCAATCGCATAATTTTCGAAATGCCAGCCTTGCGGAATCAGAGAATTGGCCTGGACAAACACCTGGGAGGATTCCTTCAGCGAACTGGAGATGAGCCAGACGATCGGATACAGCATGACCAGGGTCAGGACGGCTGCGATCACATGTCTAGCCGCGCCCGATAACCGATGTGCGTTCTTCATCCGAATGCTACCTCCCATCCTCGTAATGCACCCAATAACGGGAGCTCGTAAACACCAATGCCGTCAATATCGCCACAATGAACAATAAAAGCCATGCCATCGCAGAGGCATATCCCATATCGAAAAAGACGAATCCTCTTCTAAATAAATACAGCACATATAGAAGCGTGCTATTCATCGGTCCGCCGTTCGTAATAATAAAGCTGGGAGTAAAGGTCATAAAGCCGCCGATCGTTTGCATGACTAGATTAAAGAGGATGACCGGGGACAGCAGCGGCAGAGTAATCTTGAAAAATCGCCTCCACGCTCCCGCTCCATCCACATTCGCCGCTTCGTAATACGACATCGGTATATTTTTCAACCCGGCGAGAAAAATCAGCATCGCCGATCCGAACTGCCATCCCACCAGCAGCACGATCGTCCAGATCGCCGTTTTCGGATTGCCAAGCCAAGCAACCGTGGAAATATTCATACTCTCCAATATCGAGTTAATGGCTCCGCGACTGCCGAACAGCTGCTTCCACATCACCGCTACGGCTACGCTGCCGCCGACAATCGAAGGAAGATAGAGCATCGTTCGATAAAATCCGGAAAAACGAACAATCCGGCTCAAGAGCATCGCTACAGCTAACGAGATGGTCAGTTTGAACGGTACGGAGGTCACAACAAAAATCAGGGTGACCTTCAACGAATGCCAAAACAACTCATCATGAAAAAACATTCGTTTGTAATTATCTATTCCATTCCAACGGGCCTCGCCGATCAGATCGTAATCGGTGAACGACAGATAGAAAGACATGAGCACCGGAAAAATCGTAAACAAAAAGAAACCGATTAAAAAGGGAGAGATAAACGAATATCCCGCCACGTTCTGATAGCGTTTGCGCTCCATCTCTGCTTCCTCCAATTCCAAGCTTCCGCAGCGCCTCTCCGCTGCGCGCTGCGGAAGCTATACGTTTACTGGCTGAGCACACCTTCGGATCTTGTTCTAAACTCCTTGGCCGCTTCTTCGGGGGTGATCGCTCCGAAAAGCACCTTCTCCTCTATTTGCGTGTAGATGCTGACATTCTCCTGGAAGGTAAGAGGCAGGTTGAAATTCTTCGGGCTGCTATGAGACGCTATCAGCTCGATATAGTCAAAGGACAGCAGAATGGAATTATCGATCTTGTCCCGGATTTCTTCGCGCACGACCGAGTTAATCGGCACCCCGCGTCCTGCCGCCAGAATCGCGTTGGCCTCTATGCTATTATTAAAGAAGTTAATGAACTTGGCCGCTTCTTCTTTATTTTCGGATGACTTGGGAATCGACCAGTACTGGGATTCCTTCAAGTACATGCCGCTCTCTTCGCCCGGCCCCGGCATCGGCGCCATTAGAATCGGCCTTTGCGCCGAGTCGTTCAAATCGCTGATCGTGTTCGACCAGGCTCCGACCATCATGCCCGCCATCCCGTGCACCAGCATGGAATTGTTCGTCGCATTGTACTCCAGGTTCACATCGGGCGGCGGTATGATCCCTTCTTTCACCATGCTTTGCAGCATCTGAAAGTAATCGATCAGAATCTGGTCATCGTCAAATCCAAGACCGTTCCTCTGCTCATTGAACCACTGATAACCGCGTTGCCGCACATAATAATCAAACAGATCGCGATTGGTCGCCAGCGTAAAGCCGTATTCCACGAGTCCTTGCTTCTTTAACTCGCGGGCGGCTTCTATATAGTCGTCCCATGTCCACCCGAGCTCCGGTTGACTCAGATTGGCTTTCTCGAACAGCTCTTTATCGTAAAAAATAGAGAGTGCATTTTGCCCTATAGAGATTCCCGCCAATTGGTCGGAAAAGGTGCCGTTGGCGATAACGACCGGATCCACATTGGACATATCAATCACTCCGCTGTCCACAAATTCCGTCAAATCGTGCAACAGCCCTCTTTCCGCATACTCGGAGAGGAAGCTCCCCATATTGACCACATCAGGCAAGTTATTCCCGGCAGCCTGAGTGCTCAGTCGATCCACGTACGCATTGAAGTCGGCAAACTCCATCTCGATCTTGATGCCGGGATTTTGCTCCTCGTACAGCTTCACCGCCTGTTGGGTCGTATCATGCAAATATTGGCTTCCCCACCATGCTATTCGCAGCGTCGTTTTTCCTTCCTGCTGGCTGCTCCCCTGCCCCCCAGTCGCGCTGTTGGCCGGAGCTCCCCCCTGATTGCTGCCGCTGCATGCGGCCAGAAACATAGACAACGAGACAACTACGCTTAACAGAGCAACCCATTTCCCTCTTTTCATACCCGTAAACCTCCCCAGTAGTCAATGATCCGATTCTGAAAACGCCTTCAAAACATCGTCTTAAACAACCGCTGTCCACAGGCAGCAGGTTCCCGCAGTGGAGCAGCGGCGTACTATCATCCAGCGCTTGCGTGTTTCCTGAATGCGGACAGCTGGCCGGCGGCCGCTTCCTCATCCATATACACCGTCACGAACGGGTGAAGCTGCAGAACCGAAGCCGGTACATTCGGGGTAACCGCTCCGAACAAAGCCCGTTCTGCGATTTTCGCCTTGTGGCTTCCTTTCACCACCAGCATGATTCGTTTGGCCATCATAATATTGCGAATCCCCATCGTAATCCCTTGACGAGCCACTTTATCGACGGAACCGAATAACTCCGCTTTTGCCCGAATGGTCGTGTCGGCGATATCGGCCACTCTCATCGTCGTTTCGAAGGCCGTCCCCGGTTCATTAAAAGCGATATGTCCGTTTTCTCCTATGCTGAGAATCTGAAGATCGATCCCCCCTCGCGCACGGATCGAAGCTTCATAATCTTTGCACTCCTGCTCCAGGGACCGGGCTATGCCATTGGGCACGAATACATTCTCGTCGCGAATGTTCAACCCCTGCAGCAAGCTTTGCTTGACTCGCGCCCGGCAGCTGATCGGATCCGTCGGCGCGAGACCGACGTACTCGTCCAGATTAAACGTCGTAACGCGGCTATAGTCCAAGTCGAGCTCTCGATGAAGCTCTACCATTCTGCGAAATAGACCTTCCGTCGTATTACCGGTTGCCAGACCTAACACGCAATCCGGTTTCCGCAAAACCTGCCGGCTGACGGCGACGGCAGCCGACCGATCCACTTCGTCCCCGTTCTTCTTGATGTGTATATCCAATATGACGATCCCACCATTCCCGTCCGATAATGAATTAAAATTGGGGCAAATATCGCTTCTGCGCCTCGATCAGTTCATTCGTCAATGCAGCCGCCTGCGATTCATCCGCCATGTAACCGCCCATCATGATCGCTTCCAGAAACAGCTCGCGATCTCCGCTCAGCCCCGCATCCACCGTTTTCTCGACGATCTCGATATGCTTTCGAATCTCTCCGTACAGATGGCCCGGAAAATCCGGAAGCTGTAGCGCCTTGAAACCGCTTGCCGTCGCTGCTGCCGGAAGCTCCAGAACCGCATCCGCCGGCAGCTCCGGCAGCGCATGTCCGTTCGGCATGTTGACATGATAGATTTTGCGCTCGTCTCTCTCCAGGGAATCAATAATCTCGATCAGCTGCTCATGTTCGCCGTCGAACCGCTGAAAGAACTCTTTCGGGAGCTCCGAATCCGAGGAAGCGAGGCGCATCGAATCGGCAAATACCTGATCCCCGTATTCGATCGTGCCTTCGAACGAATAGGCGTCGATGCCCAAGGTTTTGCCGTAATAACGCCCCTCCAGCATGCTTTCTTCCGTAAATTCGGAGTAATGTCTGTCATCCGACACCGGATACACGCCATAAGTCTCGATGACGCTCCTCGACAGCGGACCGATCTCGCTCTGTGCGGATCCTTTGGTCCGTTCCAACTGACTGCGAACTTGCTGCCAGGCATCCTTGCCGTCGCAACGCAGATCGTACATGAACACCATGTGGTTCACGCCGGCCGCCAGCGCCGTCGTACGGCTAGGATCCAGCCCGGCGAAACGAGCGATGCGGCGCTGACCGTTTTTCACGCCGTGACACAGGCCGATGACCGGGAACCCCGTCTTTTTGATCGTTGCCCGCACAATTGCGGTCATCGGGTTGGAGTAGTTAAAGAATCTCGCCTGCGGACAGTAAACCATCATATCCTCAACCAGCCCGACAACCGCGGGAATCATGCGCATCGCACGGGATATCCCGCCGGGGCCTACGCTGTCTCCAACCGGATGAAAGATGCCGTACTTCCGTGAAATAAACACGTCCTGTTCCCACGCTCGTCTGCCTCCGACCCCGATCGTACTCACCACATAATCCGCCCCGGATAATACCTCCTTGCGATCTGTGGAACAAGACAATTGCAAATCGCCGCCCCGAGCCGCGATCATCTTTTGACACAATCGCTGCATGCCCTTAAGCACATCCGCATCGGTATCGACTAGGGCAAGATGCCAACGCTGGCCGTTTTTTTGCTCGAGCAAATCCATAATGAAGCCTTGCGTAAACACGACGCTGCCCGCGCCGACGAGAACGATTTTTTTGCCTGTCATCGTACTCCCCCCGAATGAAATCCATATTTTCTTCCTGCGACGCAGGCTGCTCCGAGCAGCCCGACCAAGGATGGATCCAGATTTGATTTCTTCAGATTTTTAACACCGGGATACGCAAAAGTTCCTGCATGCGAATCGATATAAGCAAGCAGCCGATCGTACAGTCCGTCTCCGTAGAAAAGCCCTCCGCCAAATACGATCGCTCCGGGATTGAACAGCACAAGCAGATTGATCACCGCTTTTCCCAACGCCTTAACGGATCGTTCCGTCAATTCCGCAGCCAGCGGATCGCCGTGACCGGCGGCGATGAACAGATCTCCGGCCGTCAGCGTCCCATCGAAAGCCTTCTCGCTTAAAGCCGTGGAAGCCGCTTTTCCGCCGCTGATCGCCTTTTTCGCCAGAGCCGTCAGATCTCCGCCGGAAGCAATCATCTCCAGACACCCGCGTTGACCGCATTTGCACCATTCGCCTTGCTCTTCCACCAACATGTGACCGATCTCGCCCGCAGCTCCGGTCGCACCGCGAATCAGTTCTCCTCCGCTGACAAAGCCGGCCGAGATGCCCGTACCCGCGTTCAGATAAACAAAATCGTCATAAGCCTTTCCCGTCCCCCACTGCATTTCGGCGGATGTCGCAGCGAATACGTCATTGTCGATGGCCGTTTGCAGATCGTATCGCTCAAGCATGAGCGTCCTCATGTCGACCTCTTGACGTATGGGGATGTTCACCGCCTTCTTCCAAATGCCGTTCTTGACGTCTACCTGACCGACCAGCCCCATGCCGGCAGCATACGGGTAGGGCAGGTGCCGCGTTCTGTCCAAATACCTGTCAATCGCCTGAAATATGGATGAAAGTGTTGTTTCCTGATTCGTTCGGTCCATCGGAAAACGTTCGCTGTATACGATTTCTCCGGTTTCGCGAACATGCCCGATTCTCACTTTTGTGCCGCCGACATCAATGCCCAGAATCGCTTGTTGCTTACCTGAATAAGTCATGACACCTCCGTGAATGGATTAAGAGTATGGATTGCCCTGCCCTCAGGACAATGCTATTATAGCACCAGGCATTGCAGGCCCAGTATGTTGCGTTAACCTGTTTTTATGTATAAATCGACTGGATGCAGAAGGAGGGAAGGATCTTGAACTACGCTTCTACTTACGCTTCCACCTACGATAACGAAAATTATCATGGCAGCGGATTTGCCAGCAAGGACGAATTCGTGCATGTCAATAGCGCCGGCTATTACGAATTTGACCCTCCTAACGGCTTGACCTATCGACAGTTCGGAAGGCAAGATTACTATCTCTCCTACAATCATTCCGGTGAAATGCTTGTGAAGATCAACCAGAAGACGCACGAGATAGGCCCGGGTACCGTGTTCATCTACCCACCGTTCGCCGAACAATATTATCAGCAGAAGGACAATCAATTAATATCGAATTACTGGGTTCATTTTACCGGGTTCGGCATTCCTGAATTGTTGCTGAGATCGAACTTGGAGTACAATCAAATCTACAACCTGGATGTCAATACGGAAATTCCGGGCCTGATCGAGGAGATCATCGAGGAAATATCGCGCAAGCAGCATGATTACCAACACGTGGCGTCAACGATTTTGCAGAAGTTATTTTTCATGATTTCCCGTAAAAATCAAGCCAAAAACAACAATAACCCGAATGCGGTTCGGGACAACAGAATTTCCAATTCCATTGAGTTTATTCACAAGAACTACAGGCAAGCGATCACGGTGGCCGAGCTTTCCGAGATCAGCTGCTTGAGTTTAAGCCGTTACACAGCGGTATTCCGGGAGATTGTCGGGGTGTCGCCGCAGCAATACCTCGTTCGTTATCGCCTGCAAAAAGCGAAAGAGCTGTTATCTACAACCGATCTGAGCGTAGGACAGATCGCGGACCTCGTCGGCTATCCGGACCAGTTCCATTTCAGCAAAATATTTAAGAAACACGAGTCCGCAACTCCTCTCGCTTATCGAAAGAACGGCAAAGCGCAGCGGCTGTACACGCCGTAAGGCCGGGCAACCAGAGACGCGACAAGGAGCAGGCTGCGCGCAATCAAGCATAAACGGCTTGCGCCGTCCTAAGCAAACACGCCTTCGGCGACCTCTAGATGCAGAATCGCGTTTTTGTCGGAGGGGATTCAGAATAGGATAGCGAATTTGATCCTTTCTGAATACGAAGAAAGGGAATGGCTTGCCGCGAGCTCTGCAGCGGGCAAGCCATTCCCTTATCGTGCACTGGGCTTCTATATCGTTGCCTTACACCTTGTATGCCTTCATAGCCTTGAAGATCTCCTTCATCGAAGGGCGCTTGCCGTACATCAGCACGCCGACGCGGTAGATCTTCGCGGAAATCCAGCCGATCGCCAGAATCGAAGCGACCAGAATGCCGACGGACAAGGCGATCTCCCACCAGGCCGGCTCCGACACTCCGATCCGCAGGAACATGAGGAACGGAGAGAAGAACGGAATGTACTGGCAGACGACCATCAACGTGCTGTCCGGCTGGTTCAAGCCGAAGATGGCGATGTAGAAGCCGACGAGCGTCAGCATCGTAATCGGCATAACCGCCTGACCGAGATCCTCGGTCCGGCTCACGATCGATCCGACTGCCGCGAACAAGGTCGCGTACAGGAAGAAGCCGGCCAGGTAGAAAAATACCGCGAAGAGCAGCAGCAGCGGGTCGATCGTGCCGAGATCGAAGCCGAAGCTCTTCAGAATGTCCGAGTTGTGCGGCAGCGTCAGGTTCGCCACCAGCGCTCCGACCAGAATGACGATCTGGATGATGGCGACGAAGAACGTGCCGAGTATTTTCCCCCACATCTGCTTCAGCGGGGACACGCTCGTAACGATGATTTCCATGACGCGGGAGCTCTTCTCCGCCGTTATTTCCGTGGCGATCAGCTGCCCCGAGATCATGACGGCCATGAACAGCAGGATAATCATGACGTACGTAAGGGCAATGGCGACGCCTTGCTCTTCCTCCGTCTTGCCCTTCTCGTCCGTGAAGCTGACCTTCTGGGTCTGGAACGAAACGGGAGCATGCAGCTGCGCCTTCTGCGCGTCGGTCAATCCGGCGTCTTCCAGAATCGTATCGTACTTCACCTGCTGAAGAGCGGCTGTCAGCGAGGAGGAGGTACCGCCCTCGAAGGCCGTCTTGGAGTTGTACGTCACCTTCGGGAATCCGGCGGCGGCGTCTTCCTCGAACGTCAAGTAGCCTTTAATGTCGCCGCTCTCCAGCGCCGTCTTCAGATCCTCCTCGGACGCCAAGCCGATCAATTCCACGCCCGGCTCCGGAAGCATGGCGTAATAGCCTTTGAGCCCCTCCACGACCTGAGCCTGCTGCCCTTCCGCGTAGCCGACCTTCGTCGCGCTCCCGCCGCCGCCGCTCAGCTTGTCGATCAGATACGGAAGATTGCCCACCACGACGAGCAGCACCGCGAGCACTACCGTCATAATGATAAAGCTTTTGCTGCGCAGCTTGTTGCGCATCGTAAACGACATGACCGTCCATAAGCTGTTATTCATGGCTCTCACCTACCGTTTTAATAAAGATTTCGTTAAGCGTCGGTTCCAACACCTCGAAGCGGTTGACCGGACCTTGCTCCAGGGCGTGCTTCAGAATGAGCTGGCCCGCCTCCGGTGAATCCACCCTCAGCTCGTAGCCGCCGTGCTCGTGCACGATGACTTGCTTGACGCCCGGGATCGCGTCCAGCCCGTCAATCTTGCCGTCGGCGGCCACGATGACGCGCTCTTGGGGAAACTTCTTCTTGAGTTCCCTGATCGGGCCTTGCAGCACCGGATTGGACTTGTGCATAATCGTAATGTTGCGGCACAGCTCCTCGACATGCTCCATTCGGTGCGTCGAGAACACGATGCTCGTGCCTCCGTCGCGCAGCTCCTTGACCGTCGATTTGAGCAGTTCCACGTTAACCGGGTCCAGTCCGCTGAATGCTTCGTCCATAATGACGATCTTCGGCTTATGGATGACGGCGGCGATAAACTGGATTTTCTGCTGGTTCCCCTTGGAGAGCTCTTCGACCTTCTTGTTGTAATACTCCGGCACCTGAAACTTCTCCAGCCACATCTTCAGATTCGCATCCGCATCCTTCCGGGACATGCCTCGAAGCTGCGCGAGATACAGAATCTGATCGCTTACCTTGATCTTCGGATACATGCCCCGCTCCTCCGGCAGGTAGCCCAACATGCTCAGCTGCTGCGAGCTGTAGGGGTTGCCGTGATAGCGAATGCTCCCTTCGTCCGGCAGTATTAGGCCCAGAATCATGCGCATCGTCGTCGTTTTTCCGGCGCCGTTGGCGCCGAGCAAGCCGTAGATCTCCCCTTCCGACACTTCGAAGCTAAGACCGTTTACGGCCCTCTTGTCGCCATAATTTTTAATAATTCCTTCCACTCTTAACGGATTCATCGTCTTGCTTCCTCCTTTCGAATTAAACAGCTTAATATATCTTCCAGATCCATGCGCTGGACGGCCAGCACCCGGAATCCGTTGTCGCGGCAATACGCTTCTCCCTGCTCCGGATCGTCCACCTCCAGCCGGTAGAGCCCCGGCCCCGCTTCCGTCAGACCTTGGAAGCCCGGAGCGCGCTGAAGCCTCTCGCTTCCGCCCCTAGAAGAGGAGTCGATCTGAACGACGATCGTTCGCCAATCGTCCAGCAGCCGATCCTTCTCGTAGAGGCCGAGGATTCGCCCGCGGTAGATAAACAGAATGTAATCGGCCAGCCGCCGGATCTCCTCGAGAATGTGGGTCGCCAGCACGAGCGTCCGATCCCCGGGTTCCATATAGCGCCTGAGCTCCTCGAGCATCGTCTTCCAGGCGAACGGGTCCAGCCCGGAGGAGGGTTCGTCGAGCAGGAGCAGCTCCGGATCGTGCGCCATCGCGATGGAGAGCTCGGCTTTGCGGCGCATTCCTTTGGACATCTTGGACAGCTTGATTCCCCCGTCCACGTCGAAGTGACGAAGCAGCTTGCGGTACTTCTCCCAGTCCCACCCCGAGTACCAGCGGGAAGCGAAGCGAGCTTTCTCGTCGGCGGTCTGATGACTCTCATGGGCATGGGGAGCCTCGGCGAGAAACCCGATCCGGTTCTTGTAACGATCGTCCCGGTTTCCGTTAATCCGCGTGCCGAGAACTTCGGCCTCTCCCGACCGGACCGGCTCAAGCCCGAGCAGCGCTCGGAACAGCGTGCTCTTGCCGGAGCCGTTCGGTCCGACGATGGCCGTCACCATTCCTTTAGGAATGTCGCACTGGACCGGTCCCAGCGTAAACCTGTCATGCTGCAGCTCCACGCCGCGAAGGGAAATGGCAGCCTCCATATTCGCAGCCGTCATGAAGTGTCCCCCCCTTTTTCCGTCCATTTTCGCTGCAGAGCTTGCCGGAACGCCGTCTCGATCTCCTCCGGCGCGCATTGGAGCTGAAGGCCGAATTCGATCGCCTTTTCCAATTCCTCGCTCACCCGTTCCAGACGATGCTCGTCCCACGCGACCGGTTCCACTCCCGCCACGAACGTTCCCGTGCCCTGCCTCGTCCGAATCAATCCCTCGTTCTCCAAATCCTGATAAACCCTGCGCACCGTGATCGCGCTGCATTTCAACGAGAGAGCCAGCTCCCGAATCGAAGGAAGCAGCGTCCCTTCCTGCAGCTGTCCGCCGAGGATGAGTCCGCGGAGCTGGACTTCGATCTGATGATAGAGCGGTTCCGGACGCTGTTCATCTATGCGTATCGGCAGCCACACACACTCACCCCCGGTTTCAGTGTCCGCCGCTTAGAGCGGCAGCGACCTTGCGCGAATTTTGTCCACCGTCAGCCTATGGCCCAGTCCTACCGCAAAGACCGCGACGCAAGACAGCGTCAGCAAGAGCGCCCATCCGTACCCGTTCCGGGTCAAGTCGAGCACCGTCTTGAAGATGTTGATGCCCTGCCAGGTCAGCACAGTAACGATAACCCCCGCGAGCGCCATGATTCCCAAATACATCAAGAAATACTGCTTGCCGGTAAACCCAAGCTCGAACCCGATCAGCAGAACGACGATGATCGTGGCGTATGCCAGCCAGATCAAGCCGTTCTCGAGCCATTGAACTGGAGTGGCGTACCCTCTCAGCTGCGGCGATATCGCGTACTGAAGAAGAAGATATATCCCGGCGACGATCGGCATCATCACCCCGCTCTGAAGCATTCTTGCCCATACGATCGCCGAGACGGGCACCGGCATCGTGCGCCACTGGGCCAATCTCTTCGAATAGTAGTCGTCCCGCCACATCCCCCATGACGACTTGTTCATCACCAAGCCGAAGATCGGGTACATCGTCAGATTGAGAAAATCCAGGAAGCCGTGCAGCGCCGTCGGCATCTGCTTGTCCCCGTCCAATATTCCGTCAACCGCTGTGCTGTTGATCGCGCCCAGGTATACCGCGAACAGGAAGGTGAAAAGCATCCCGAACCGCTCTCGTCTCCACAAATAAGCTCCGATGTACGCGACGGCTTGCCGCTGGTTCATTCGGGGATCGCCTCCTGCACAGTGTTCATGTGTGTATATCCATATACACACTATACAGGGTACATTCCTTAACGTCAACTCCTATTGCGAGAGTTTTTTCCTTTCGGGGAAGAAGGTCGTCGTTACGATCTTGCGGAGGAACGATAAGAAAGCGGGGACGTTACGCTCGAAGCACGGCTCCTATGCCGTCGATTTCGTCTGCGCGGCCAAATGAGGTATAATCGATTGCAATAGCCCAACGCATGCGAGAGGAACGGTTGATGAGGATATGAGAAAAGAAAACAGAGCTTCCCGCCGGCATGCGGCGGCCGCCCCGGGCCGCCATCCGGCGCCGGCCAGACGGCTTCAGGTGACGGAGCCCGGCGAGCTATTGGAGTTTCTGCTCGCCAAGCTCGCGCCTCAGGGGCGCAACAGCGTCAAATCCATGCTCGCTCATGGTCAAATCGCGGTCGACGACCGGGTGGAGAAGCAGTATAATCATCCCCTTCTTCCCGGCCAGACGGTCACCGTAAGCAAGACGCGCGCTTCGTCGGCGCCGCCGTTGATCGGCTTGCGGATTTTGTACGAAGACGATGCGGTGATCGTCATCCACAAGGACGCCGGACTGCTGTCCATCGCGACCGCGCAGGAAACCGAGCTGACCGCTTACCGTCAATTGAACGCTCATGTTCGGCAGGCCGATCCCCGCGCCCGCGTCTTCGTGCTGCATCGGCTCGACCGGGAGACTTCCGGCGTCATGATGTTCGCCAAGAGCGAGCAGGTACAGAAGAGCATGCAGGACAACTGGAAGGACGTCGTTACGGAACGGACGTACGTCGCTCTGGTCGAAGGCCTGGTCAAGAAAGCGAGCGGAACGGTGTCGTCCTGGCTGAAGGAGACGTCCACTCTGAAAATGTACTCCAGTCCCGTGCCGAACGACGGTCAGCATGCCGTAACGCACTACAAGGTGCTGCGGGCCAGCCGCAGCTATTCGCTGCTGGAGATCGAACTGGAGACCGGACGCAAAAATCAGATTCGCGTCCATATGCAGGACATCGGCCATCCGATCGCCGGCGACAAGAAATACGGAGCGAAGACGAAGCCGTTCTCCCGTCTCGGCCTTCACGCCCGGGTGCTTGCCTTCAAGCATCCGACGACCGGCAAGCCGATGCGCTTCGAGACGGATATTCCGAAGCCGTTCCTGAGCCAGTTCAAGGAAGAATCCCGCTAGCCTTCCGCCACGAGGTCGCCCGCTTCATTTCAGCTTGAAAATCGCGACGCCCGCGATCATGACGCAGATGCCGATCAGCCTGTTCGCCGACAACGCCACCTTGTCGACGCCGAACAGGCCGAAGCTCTCGACGGCAAGCGTTCCAAGCAGCTGGGCGATCAGCAGAATGGCGATCGCGTACGCCGGATTCAACGCGATGACCGATTTCATCGCCGTGAAGACGATGACGACGCCCATGCAGCCGCCGAGAAGATACAGCTTGTTGACCGAGCCCAGCTTGTGCAAGCTTCCGTCTTTAACGAGCCAGAACACGACGAGCGACAGAACGAAGCCCGACCCGTGCACGATCGCGTTCGTCAGCCAAAAGCCGATCTTCTCGCTAAGCCGCACGTTGAATATCCCCTGCACGCTGACGAACAAGCCCGCGATCAGCGCGTATATAGCCCCCAGCATCCGCTTCACTCTCCTAGCTGTACAATGTGCCGCTCGCAAGCCGCCGCAAGCCCGCAATATCCTTGACGTACAGCGCTCCCCGCGACCGCTCGATCAACCCTTGCTCGACGAACTGCGCGATAACGCGGTTGAGATGGCGATAGCTCGTTCCAAGCAGTTCCGCGATATCGGTCAGCTTGGACGCCCTCAGCTCCTCGATGCGTTCCCGGTCGTGTTCATCGGTCGTAATCGCGACCAGGTAGCTGGCAAACCTCGTTTCCACCGGGTATAAGAGGTTGAGGCTGGCGACGGAGGAATTCGTACTCAGCTTGCGGGCCAGATGCAGGATGATGAAGCGCAGGAAAGCCGGATCTTCGCTCGCCGTATTGGCCAGCGCCTGCCGCTTGATGCCGATAAACAGCGATTCCCCTACCGATTCCACCGAGCTGCTGACCTTCAAGTCTCCCAAAGTCTCCATATCTCCAATCAGGCTCAGCGGATTGTTGAACCGGAGCAGAATCGACTTCCCGTTGGGCAGCACCCGGTAGATTTTGACCTTCCCCCGGACCAGCATGAAGAGGTGATCGAGGCTGTCCTCAGCCCGGCAGATCAACTCCCCTTTGCCGAACTCGTACAGCTCCATGACCTTCTCCGTCTTCTCCCCGAACTTGCCGCTCAGCCGATGCTCGTCCATGACGCTCCGCAGCAGCGCCGGATCTCGAATTGTCCTCATTTCGTTCACCTGACCGTCTATTGTCTGCTCCCATTGTAAAACCATTGTTCCCCCAAGCATAAACGGCTTACGCCGTCCTTAGGATCGGCGGGATAACGTTTATGTCGGAGGTGATTCAGATAAGGATAACGAATTTTATACTTTCTGGCGTGTAATATAATCCGATTAGAACAGGAAATCCCCAGCGACTATCGAAGAAAGAAGCACCCGACAGAGAGAGCTTCAATCTTACCTACCCTACCCTAGGAGGTTGAAGTCGCATGGGGA